>JAJXTK010000534.1 GCA_021783935.1 Myxococcales bacterium
GAGGAGCTGCGCACCAACCCGAACGAGATCACGACCTCGGGCGCGATCGTCGGCACGCCGTACTACATGTCGCCCGAGCAGATCCGCGCCGAGGCGGTCGACGGGCGCAGCGACGTCTACGCGCTCGGCGCGGTGATGTACCGCGCGATCACCGGCACGCCCCCCTTCTCCGCGTCGACGCCGATGGCCGTCATGACCATGCATCTGGTCACGCCGCTCGAGCCGCCGAGCAAGCGCGCGCCCGGGCTCGGCATCCCCGAGGACGCGAACGCGATCATCGCGCGCGCGCTCGAGAAGGATCCAGCGGCGCGCTTCGCGTCGGCGGCGGCCCTGCGCGACGCGCTGGTGCGATCGCTCGCCGGCGCCGGCGTATCGGGGGGCTTCTTGCGCGCAGGGGCCCTCGAGGCGCTCGACGAGATGGCCGAGCACACGAGCTCGGGCGGCGCCCCCCCCGCCACGCGCGGCGAGGTCGGCGCCTGGGCGCGTCGCCGCAGGCGCAGGAGCCTCTTCGGCGTCGTGGCGCTGCTTTCGATCCTCGCGCTCGGCGTCCTCGGCTACGGGCTCGCCACGCGTCGGCACGTGCGCGCCGACCTCGAACGCGAGCTCGAGCCCAACGACACGCTGGAGGCGGCGAACCCGCTCTCGCTCGGTCGACCCCTGCACGGCTACGTCGGCAAGAAGCTCGCCCCCGATCGCGGCGACGTCGACGTCTTTCGCCTCGACGTCCCCGCGCTCGCCGACGGGCGCCCGATGGTGCAGATCGATCTCACGAGCCTCCCCGACATGCCGCTCTGCCTCGCCATCGATCGCGTGGACGCGCGGGGGCACGTCGGCACCTACTGCCGCCCGCGCGCTCGCGCGCTGCACATCGGCGCGCTCGCGCTCCCCGCGGGCCGCTACGCGCTCGGCGTCTCGCAGGATCGCGCGCCGCGCTTCGACGGCGAGCTCCCGCCGGCGCACGAGAACGTCTCGGATGAGTACTCGCTGCGCGTCGCCCTCGCGGCGCCGCGCGCGGGCGACGAGGTGGAGCCGAACGACCGGCCCGACGAGGCGCAGCCGATGCACGTCGGCGAGCGCGTCTTCGGCGCGATCGGCTGGCGCGGCGACGTCGACGTGTATTGTGCGAGCGATCGCGGCGTGCGCGCGCGCTTCCGCGTGCGCGAGCAGCTGCGCGGCCGGCGCGAGGACGGCGCCGCGCTCGAGGTCTCGGCGATCTCCTCGCCCGACGTGCGCACGCTCCTCACGCAGGTCGACGGCGCGTTCCCCACCGAGCCGCGCGCGCTCGACGGCACGCGCGCGTGCGTCTCGGTGCGCCTGTCGCCCCCGACGCGCGCCGGCGCCGCTGCCGTGGAGGACGGGTACGAGGTCGAGCTCGAGGCCCGCTGATTCGTCAGTCGGGCATCGGCAAGTAGACGCGCACCGGCGTGACGGCGACGCCGATCGCCTGCTTCTTCGGATCCCAACTCGCCTGCGTGGTCGTGTCCTGCGTCGGAAAGAGCAGCGCGAATTCGCCGAAGCGCGCGAGGGCCGGCGCGCGCGCGTGGAGCTTGGTGGAGTAGACCGACGCGTCGTTGCGCGTGAGCGGCCCGCTGTCGCCGTAGCGCGCGGCGTAGCCGATGCCGCTGCCGGTGCGCTGATCGAGGCCGGTGTACAGCACCCGCCAGAGCACGCGCCCGGCGGGCGTGATCACGCGCTCGACGCACGGATCGTCGACGGCGAGATCGTCGAACGGCGGCTGCACCCCCGCGGGGAGGTCCGCCGGCGCGGGGGGGGCGGCCGAGAGCACCGGCGCCTGGCCGACGCGCGTGAAGTGCAGCCCGTCATCGCCCACGGCCTCGCCGATGGCGGCGCCGGAGCCGTAGAACAGGTGCCAGCGGCCGGCGTCGTCGCGCCCGACCGAGGGGGCGCGCGGCGGATCGGTCTCCCAGCTCCCGAGCGGCCCGTCGATCGTCACGAGGCCGTCTTTGGTGAACGACGTGCCCGCCGCGTCGCTCGCGCGCGCCCGCGCGATGCCCGGCGTCTGCGCGGACTGCCCCGCGACCGGGTGCACCGAGTAGTAGAGCCAGACCCCGGCTTCGGCGCGCACGACCCACGGATCGCCGATCGCGCCCCCCTCCCACGCCTGATCGGCCGCGAGCGCGACGGAGAGATCGCTCGCCGCGTAGCTGCGCGCGTCGGGCGACTCCATGCGCACGATCGTCGCTGGCGAGGGGCCGACGTCGTGCGCGGCGAACAGCGCGAGGTGCAGGTCGTCGCCCGTCCCGAGGCGCAGCGTCGCCCCGGCGCGCACGAGGGTGCCGGGCGGCACCGAGATCAGCCCGTCGAGCGCGTCGGCAGGGAGCTCGTTCACGCCGGTGCACACCGAGCCCCTGCACTCCTTGGCGTTCTTCAGCTCGCGGAACGGGCCGACGAGGTTCGACGGCAGGTCGACGTCCCCCGCGCCCGCGCCCGCGAGCGTCGCGCACGCGGCCGCGATCGGCACGACGCCGAGCAAGACGAGGCGAGCACGCGCGCGCATCAGAAGGCCACTCCCACGGTCGCGCCCACCGAGTAGATCGTCCCGCCCTGCCAGTAGTCGCCGACCAGATCCGCCGGGTCGTCCTTGTGGGTCATCCGCTCGGGGAGGATCGACAGCTGACCGTGCACGTCGAAGCGTACGTCGCCGGGGAGCTCGTCGATCAGGTGATGGACGGTGACGCCGACGCCCGCCGAGATCGCGTGCCGATCGCAGTCGACGTAGTTGGTGACGCCGCGCTGCTCGGGGATCGGCGTGTGCTCGTAGGAGTAGCCGGCGCGCAAGGCGAGCCGGTGACCGAGCGCCTCGGGTCCGAGCGGGAGGCGCCACTCGACGCCGACGCGCGGCACGAAGCGATCATGGAAGTTCGCGGGCACGATCACCGTGGGCGCGGTCTTCGCGGGGACGAGCCCCGCGAGCGCGGGTTCGTTGGTGAGCAGCTTCGTGTCGGAGGTGACGTTGGTGACCGCGGGCTGGTAGGCGCTCCAGTTCACCCACGTCACGTCGGCGTCGATCGTGAGATCGTCGCGTGCGTCCCAGCTGCCGCCGATGGCGACCTGCTGCGGCAGGAACGCGTCGACTTCGCTCGTGGTGATCGCGCTCGTCAGCCCGACGCCCAGGTAGCTCGCGGCGACGTTCGCGTCGATGTTGATGTCGAGGTGGAACTGCCCGCGGTAGACGGCGCCGAAGCGCAGCCGATCGCTCGCGAGCACGCGCACGCCGAACTGCGGGTAGCGGATCGAGTTCAGGTTCGCGTCGACCTGGTGGCGCAGGTCGCTCTGGTCCGGGGCGTCGGCGCGCAGCTCGCCCGAGACGTCGAGCGTCGCCTGGGTGCCCGCGAGGAAGGTGAGGCCGCCGCCGATCTCGAGCCACGGGAACGGCTGGACGGCGAGGTTCGCGGCGAAGACGATGCGCTGGGTGCGGTTGTCGTAGAGCTCCCAGCGCGGCTGCGTCTGATCGAGCGCGCGCACGCGGAAGACTCGCTCGTCGGGCAGGTGCATGCCGAGGCCGAACGCGAAGGGGATCTTCGCGAGCTCGCCCGGGGCGACGGTGCCGACCGTCATGCCGCGCACGTCGTCGACGTGGTTGTTCTTGCCGTCGATCTCGAGATCGTGGTGCGCGTACACGTACCCGAGCTCGAGGAGCAGGTGCTTCTGCCCGACGAGCCCCGCGGGGTTGTAGTAGTTCGCCGAGAAGTCGGTCGCGTCGGCGGTCACCGCGCTCCCCATCGCGGTCGAGCGCGAGCCCATGCCGAAGGTCTCGACCGGGTTGGCGGCCGCCGTCGGCGCGGCGAGCGAGAGGGCGAGCGCGCCCGCGGTCGATGCGACCAGGCTCGGCGCGCGCATCAGAACGACACCCCCATCGTGAGCCCCACGACCACGACGGTGCCCCCCGCCTTCACCCACGGCGCGCCCGGCGCGCTCGGATCGACGCTCGCGTCCTTGACGTTGTCGCGCGTCGGCAAGAGGTGCAGCTGCGCGAAGGTGTCGAGTCGGAAGGGAAGGCCAGCGTCGCCGACCAGGCCGAAGCCGGCCGTCAGCACGTGGCGATCGTTGTCGAAGTAGTTCGACGCGCCCGTCTGCGCCGGCAGCGGGCTCGGCTCGTAGGCGTAGCCCGCGCGCAGTCGGATCCCCGCGCGCGGCGTGATCGGCAGCGCACGCTCGACGGCGATGCGCGGCGCGATGGTGTCGTGCGCGTTCACCGCCGGCGGGCCGTAGTCGGGATCGTCGTTCGCGAGGACGGTCTTCTCGGGGCTGCCCGGGTAGCTCGACCAGCGCCGCGCGATCGCGCCGAGGGCGACCAGCCAGCCGTCGATCGCGCTCGGCGGGCGCGCCTTGCCGAGCGCGCGCGCGTCGCTCGTCCAGCGCACCTCGGCCTGCAGCTGCGCCGGATCCCACTGCGCGAGCCCGGCGACGTTGAGGTCGGGGATCGTGACGCCGAGATCCTGCGCCTTGATGGTGATCGCGAAGCGCCCGGCGAGCTCGCCGCGGAAGGTGAGCCCGGCGCGCACGTGCGGGCTGAGGTCGACCGCGACCGAGGCGATCGGCGCGTAGGCCGCGACGACCTGATCGTCGCTGCGCGCGCCGACGTGCCCCGTCGAGTCGACCGCGATGTCGATCTCGCCGATGACCGCCGCGAGCGCCT
>JAJXTK010000535.1 GCA_021783935.1 Myxococcales bacterium
TCCAGCCGCTGCTCGCGAAGTTCCGCGCCGACGTGCCGCACATTCGCAAGGTCGTCGTCCTTCACGACGAGGGGGATCCGCCGGTGCCCGCCGGGGACCTCGACTACGAGGCGCTGCTCGCGCCGCACCCCGAGAGCTTCGACTTCCCGACGCTCGACGAGAACGCGGCCTCGATGATCTGCTACACGAGCGGCACGACGGGCAACCCGAAGGGGGTCGTCTACAGCCACCGCTCCATGGTGCTCCACACGCTCGTCGCGAACACGGCCGACGCGATCGCGGTCGGCGAGCGCGACACGGTCATGCCGGTGGTGCCGATGTTCCACGCGGCCGCGTGGGGGCTGCCGTACGCCGCCGTCATGGCCGGCGCGAACATGGTCATGCCCGGTCCGCACCTCGATCCGCGCTCGATCCTCGAGCTGATGCAGGACGAGCGCGTGACGGTCGCCGCGGGGGTGCCGACGATCTGGCTCGGCATGCTGGCGCTGCTCGACGCGGAGAAGGGCAAGTGGGACCTCGGTCACGTGCGCACGACGGTCATCGGCGGCGCGGCGGCACCCCCGGCGTTGATCCAAGGGTTCCAGGAGCGCCACGGCGTGACGATCACGCACGCGTGGGGGATGACCGAGACCAACCCGCTCGGCACGCTCGCGCGGGTCAAATCGCACCTGCTCGGCGACCCGGCGCGCGAGCTGCGCGTCCGCGCGACGCAGGGGTACGCGGTGCCGTTCGTCGAGCAGCGGCACGTCGACGAGGACGGCAAGATCCTCCCGTGGGACGGCCGCACGATGGGCGAGCTCGAGGTGCGCGGGCCGTGGGTCGCGAAGGCCTACTTCAGCGACGAGGGGACCGATCGCTTCACGGCCGACGGCTGGTTCAAGACGGGCGACGTCGTGACGATCGATTCCGAGGGGTACGTAAAGATCACCGATCGCTCCAAGGACGTGATCAAGAGCGGCGGCGAGTGGATCAGCTCCGTGCAGCTCGAGAACGCGCTCATGAGCCACCCGGCCGTGCTCGAGGCCGCGGTGTTCGCGGGGCGCGACCCGAAGTGGGACGAGCGGCCGATCGCCGCGATCGTGCTCAAGCCCGGCCTGACGGCGAGCGAGCAGGAGCTGCGCGCGCACCTCGAGGGGAGCGTCGCGAAGTTCTGGCTCCCCGACGCGTTCGTGTTCGTCGATCAGATCCCGCGCACCAGCACCGGCAAGTTCCTCAAGTCGAAGCTGCGCGCCGAGTACGGCGACCTGCTGCTCGCGAAGTAGCGCCGCGCGAGCCGGCTCAGAGCGGCCCGAAGACCTCGATCGCCGAGATCTTCGCGTTGTTCTTGGTCGCGGTGCCGACCAGATCCAGCGTGCCGTCGCTCACCAGCACGTCGAACGTCTGCACCACCGGCCTGCCCGCCGTCGAGGTCGTGCTCGCGAGGCAGCCGCCCGACGCGGCGAAGACGTCGAGGTTCGAGAGCACCGTGGCGCCTTCGAGCGCAATGGAGAAGACGCGCGCGCCGGTCCCGGCGCCGCCGGCGGGGCAGCCCGGGCCGAAGTAGATCTCGGCGAAGTAGAGGCGCACGCGGTAGGTCCCCTTGGCGAGCGCGCCGCCGCCGATCGAGCAGGTGAGCGGGTTGCCCCACGCCTCGCCGGCGAAGAGACCGGGGTCGTTGGTGCCATGGATCGGCCCATTTTCGTAGTGGTTGGGGCCGCACGCGGTCGGCACCGGGGAGGCTGCCCAGTGGCCGGGGTAGTCGACGCCGTCGAGCGCGGCGCCGTCGATGTTCAGGCGCGCGACGAGAGGGGGTGCGGCGTCGGGCGCGGCGTCGGGTGCGGCGTCGGGCGCGGCGTCGGGCGCGGCGTCGGCGTCGGGTGCGGTGTCGGCGTCGGCGTCGGGTGCGGTGTCGGCGTCGGGTGCGGCGTCGGGTGCGGCGTCGGCGTCGGGTGCGGTGTCGGCGTCGGGTGCGGTGTCGGCGTCGGGCGCGGCGTCGGGTGCGGTGTCGGCGTCGACTTCGGGCGGGGGCGCTTCGAATGGAGACTCGGGGGGCGCGTCGCCAGCGGCCGGCGCGTCGGGCGTGGTCGCGTCGATGAAGCTCCCGGTGCCTAGACCGGAGGCGTCGAACCCGCACCCGATCGACGCGAGGGCGGCGACGAGCGGCGGAGCCACCGAGACGGCCCAGCGACGAGCGAGGGTCACGTGTCAACGAGTCTACTCGACCTAACGCAACGTGTCACTGTACGCTCGAAGGCGATGTCATTCGCCTCTTCGTTCTCGCTCGCGTCGCTCGCCTCGTCTCCGAGAAACGTCCTGCGCGACTTCTGGGATCGCGTCGGCAGGCTGCCGGGAGGGCGCGCGCTGTTCAGCCGCGCGATCGGCCTCGCCGCGCCTTACACGGGCACGATCGGCGCGAAGGTCGAGGTGCTGCGCCATGGCCATTCCGAGGTCGTGCTCGACGATCGCCGTGCGGTGCGCAACCACCTCGACTGCGTCCACGCGATCGCGCTCGCGAACCTCGCCGAGCTCACGGGCAACGTCGCGCTCGCCTACTCGCTGCCGGACGACGCGCGCTTCATCGTCGCGGGGCTGTCGATCGAGTACCTCAAGAAGGCGCGCGGCAGGATCCGCGGCGTCTGCGACTGCCCGATCCCGGACACGAGCGCGCGCGAGGAGTATGCGGTCGAGGTCGTGATGGTCGATCCCGTCGGCGAGGTCGTCGCGCGAGCGACGCTGCGGACGCTGGTCGGGCCGAAGAGGAGCCTCGAGTAGCCCCGCCGCCTCAGCGCCGCGGGCACCCCTCGTCGATCCGGCCGTCGCAGTTGTCGTCGACGCCGTTGAAGCAGAGCTCCTTTTTGGAGGTCGGCACGCACGTGGGCTTGGTGGCCGACGCCACCGCCGAAATGGAGGCGGTCGGCGAGGCGGTGGGCACCATCGAGGCGATCGGCGAGGGGGTGGGGGCCAGCGACGCGGCCGGCGCGGCGGCGATCGGCGGCGGCTCGCGCGGCGGGGTCGGCGCGGCGACGGCGGTCGCGCGACTCGCGCCGGTGCGATCGGCGGAAACGTCCTGCGCGGCCCGGCGCAGCAGGTAGAGCGCGACCAAGAACACCGCGATCATGGCGGCGACGAGGAGCAGCGTCTTGTTGGGGTCGCTCCGGTCGGCCGCAGGGCGCTTCGAATCGGGCATGCGGGCGCTCTCAGTGCGGCGTGCGATTGAGCAGCACGCTCACGGTCATGGCCCCGCTGTCGGCGGTGACGACGTCGGGCGCGCCGTCGCCATTGAGGTCGGCGATCGCGAGGCCCCTCGGCGTCGCGCCGGTCGGGAAGGTCACCGGCGCCGCGAAGGCCCGGCTCCCCTTGCCGGCGTACACGCCGACCGCGTTGCCCGTCTGCGACGTCGCGACTACGTCGAGGTGGCCGTCGAGATCGAAGTCGGCCGCGGCGGCCAGCCACACCGCCGGCAGCGTGCCGAGCGTCGGCGACGAGACGAACGTCCCGTCCCCCTTGCCCCAGTAGATCCGCACGTTACCGGTGCTGGGCGCGGTGTCGCTGAGCATCCCCGCGACCAGATCGAGGTTCCCGTCGCCGTCGACGTCGGCGACGGAGACGCCGTGCGTGCTGGTCGCGAGGAAGAGCGGAACGCGCAGCTGGAAGGTGCCGTTGCCGTTGCCGAGGAAGACGCTGAGCGCGTTGCTCCCCGCGTCGGCGGTGACGACGTCGAGGTTGCCGTCGCCGTTGAGGTCGGCGAGGGCGACGTCGAAGGGGCTGGTGCCCGTCGCGTCGCTGACGGCCGCGCCGAAGGTGCCCGTGCCGCTGCCGGCCATGGCGCCGAAGGCGTTGCTGCCGTAGCTCGCGACGACCGCGTCGGGCGTGCCGTCGCCGTTGACGTCGCCGAGCGCGATCGCCTCGAGCAGGGTCGGCGCGAGGGACGACGTGGCCGCGCCGAACACGAGGTTCCCCTGGTTCGCGAGCGTGTAGACGCTGCCGTTCTGGCTCGCCACGACGAGGTCTGGCTTGCCGTCGCGCGTGACGTCGCCGACGGCGAGGTCGATCGGCTGCGCGACGGCGAAGAGCTTCGCGGCGCGGAAGCTGCCGTCGCCGTTGCCTCGCAGCACCGCGATCTGCCCGGCGCCGAAGTTCGCGGCGGCGAGGTCGAGCTTGCCGTCGCCGTCGAGATCGGCCGCGACGACGTTGGTCGTTCCGGTGCCGGTGGCTGCGCCGGTCGTGTACTGGGCCGGCGGCGAGAAGGCGATCGGGCCGTGGCAATAGCCGGCGATGCAGGCGCCGTTGGCGGCGCACGCCGCGCCGCACGCGCCGCAGTTCTTCGCGTCGGTCTGCAGGCTGGTGCAGGCGCCCGCCGTGCACGACCTCAGCCCCGCGGCACAGCAGGTCGCGTTGGTGCACGTCTGACCGCTCGCGCACGCGCTGCCGCAGCTGCCGCAGTTCTGCGCGTCGGCCTTCGGGTTGCTGCAGACGCCGCCGCACGCCTCGTAGCCGGTGGGGCAGAAGTCGAGGCACGCTCTCGCGATGCACGCCTGGCCCGACGCGCACGCGTTGCCGCAGCTGCCGCAGTTGGCGGGATCGCGGGTGAAGTCCCGGCAGCTTCCCGCGCAGGCCGACAGATCGGTCGGGCACGTGTCGACGCACCCGCCCGCCGCGCAGAGCTGGCCCGAGGGGCAC
>JAJXTK010000536.1 GCA_021783935.1 Myxococcales bacterium
GCCGCTCGGGGCTCGTGCTCGTCACCGGTCCGACCGGATCTGGCAAGTCGACGACGCTCGCGGCGATGGTCGATCACATCAACGCCACGCGCGCAGGGCACATCCTCACGATCGAGGATCCGGTCGAGTTCGTGCACACGCCGAAGAAGGCGCAGATCACCCACCGCGAGGTCGGCCGCGACGCCAAGGACTTCGCGACCGCGATCCGCAGCGCCGGGCGCGAGGACCCGAACGTGATCCTCATCGGCGAGCTGCGGAGCAACGAGACGATGAAGCTCGCGCTCCAGCTCGCGAGCTTCGGCATCCTCGTCTTCGCCACGCTGCACACCAACAGCGCGCCGGCGACGATCGACCGCATCGTCAACGCATTTCCGTCCGACGAGCAGCCGCAGGTGCGCGGCATGCTGGCCGAGAGCCTCGCGGGGGTGGTCTCGCAGCAGCTGCTCCGCACCGCCGACGGCGCCGGGCGGGTCGCCTGCCACGAGATCCTGATCGGCGGCCCCGCGCTCGCCTCGCTCATCCGCGAAGGCAAGACCTTCCAGATCGCGAGCGTGATGCAGGGGGGCGCGGCGCAGGGGATGCAAACGATGGACGTGGCGCTCGAGCGCCTCGTGCAGGCCAAGACGGTCACGCCCGAGGCGGCGCTCGAGAAGGCCGTCGACAAGGAGAGCTTCCAGAAGCTCGTCGAGCGCCTGCGCGCGCCGTGACGCGCGCCGTCAGTCCCCCGCCTGCGCCCTCCGTCCGCGCGGTGGCGCTGGCCCCGTCGAGCCGACGGGCGCGGCGCGTGGAACTTAGGCAGAATCGTCGAAGATGCCCGACGCCGATCCGAAGCTCCCCCGCGACGTCGTGCTCTTGCACTCTCCGACCGAGGACGGCGAGGGGGCGCGCGTGCTTCGCCTCAAGGAGGAGACGCTCAGCGTCGCCGAGGTGCGACCGCTCGTCGAAGGGCAGCCGGTCAACGATCGAGAGGTGGTGCGCCTGCGGCCGCGCGAGGGGGCGCCGCGGGTGTACGACGTCGAGACGCTCTACGAGCCGCCGAGGCGCGCCGTCGGCCCCGCGAAGGTGAGCACGCGTCAGTTTCGCGAAGGGTGGGAGGCGATCTTCGGCGCCGAGCGCGGCGACGAGCGCGAGCCGAATTGAGTCGAAGCGTTCAGCCCCGCATCCGCTCGAAGAACATCTCGAGCATCTGGTAGGTGAGCCCCCACACGACGCGCTCGCCGAGCAGGTGGCCGGGCAGCTCGAGGCGCCGCCCCTCGAACACGCACGGGTAGATCGTGCGCAGCTCGCCGCCCGCCAGCGGCGACAGCGGCCACCAGAGCGCCTCGGCGACCTCCTCGCTCGGCGACAGCTCCACGTCGTGATGGAGCGCGAAGACGTGCGGCGCTATCACGAGCCCGACGCGCCGCCCGCGCGCGATCGCGGGGAGCTCGGGGAGCTTGCCGAGCGGTTCGCCGTGCTCGCGGAGCGAGAGACCGAGCTCCTCCTCGGTCTCGCGCAGCGCCGTCGTCATCGAGTCGCCGCGATCGGCCTCGTCGGCGCGGCCGCCGGGGAAGGCCATGTGCCCGGACCACGGATCGAGCGGATCCTCGGCGCGGCGGATGAAGAGGATCTCGGCGCTCACGTCCCCTTCGGCGTCGCGCGCCTCGCGCAAGACCAGGGCGACCGCGGCGCGCGCGCCCGGCTCTTCGGAGGGGGGCGGGGCGCCGAGCGCGGCGAGCCGCTGGCGCACCAGGGCGATGGAGATCTTCATCGCGGCGCCTCGGTCACTTCGATGCCTTGGCCGGCCCGTAGCGCAGCACGCGCACCTTCTCGATGGTCACGAGCGCGCTGCCGCTCAGCATCTCGTCGAGGACGGGCAGGAGTTTGTCGACGTGCTCGGCGTCGTCGACGACCTCGATGACGACGGGCAGATCGGACGAGAGGTCGAGCACGTGCGCGGTGTGGATGACGCTCGCCGCGCCGAAGCCGGCGACGCCGCGGATCACCGTCGCGCCGGCGAACCCCTCGCGCCGAAGGCGCTCGAGGAGCGCGCGATCGAGCGGGACGTGGTGCCACTTGTCGGAGTCGCCGAGGAAGATGCGTATCAGGGTCTTCTCGCCGTCGAGCACGCGCATGACCACCTCCGAGCGCCCTGGCGCTCAGCCCCCCGCGAGGCGCCGTGCGAGGGTGATGCCGAGCAGGCCCGCGACGAAGCACGCGACGAGCGTCGCCACCACGTTGAGCGAGCCCGTCGCGACCGCGCCCTGGCGCAGCAGCGCGGTGCTCTCGTAGTTGAAGCTCGAGTAGGTGGTGAGCCCGCCCATGAAGCCCGTCGTGAGCACCGTGCGCAGCGAGGGGGAGACGAGCGTGGTCGCGAGCGCGAGCTGCGAGATGAAGGCGATGAGGAAGCAGCCGGCGACGTTCACGATGAAGGTGCCGTAGGGGAAGGCGGCGCCGAGCGTGCGGCCGGCCCACAGCCCGACGAAGTAGCGCGCCAACGTCCCGAGCCCGCCCGCGAAGCCGATCAGAAGTACCTGCACCGTGCACCACCCTGCCTAGGAGCGAAGAGACACTCAGTGTAGCGTGCCACTCACGGCGCGATGTCGACCATCGATCTCAACCACGTGGTCGCGTTCGTCCGGGTGGTCGAAGAGGAGAGCTTCACCGCCGCGGCGAAGGCGCTCGGCGTGCCGAAGTCGACCGTGAGCCGCGCCGTCTCGAAGCTCGAGGAGGAGCTCGACGTGCGCCTGCTGCACCGCACCACGCGCAAGCTGAGCCTCACCGAGGCGGGCACCGCGTTCTTCGAGCAGGTGCGCGAGGCGGTCTCGGGGATCGACGACGCGGTCGAGGCCGCGAGCGAGGCGGGCAAGACGCCGCGCGGCATCGTCCGCGTGACCGCGCCCGTCGACATCGGCGTGATGCTGCTCGCCGACGTCGTCTCGCGGTTCGTCCGCAAGTACCCGCAGATCCACGTCGAGCTCACGCTCACCTCGCGCATCGTCGACCTCGTCAAGGAGGGGTTCGATCTCGCGGTGCGCGCCGCGAAGCTCGACGACTCGACGCTCGTCGCGCGCAAGCTCGGGGCGACGTCCATGGGGGTCTTCGCCTCGCGCGGCTACCTCGACAAGCGGCGTCGCCCGGAGACGCCCGCGGAGCTCGTGGGGCACGACTGCGTCCTCTTCCGCGCCAAGGCGGGGCGCGCGAGTTGGGCGCTGGTCGGCCCGTCGGGCGTCGAGGAGGTCGAGGTCCGCGGGGCGATCGGCGTCGACGACATCCTCTTCGTGCAGCGCGCCGTCCTCGCCGGCGCGGGGGTCGGGCTCTTGCCCATGTTCCTCGCGCGCAGCCACGTCGAGAGCGGCGAGCTCGTGCGGGTGCTGCCGAGCTGGGCGGTGCGCGGCGCCCCGGTGCACCTCGTCGCGCCGTCGGTGCGCAACGAGCCCGCGCGCGTGGCGCTGTTTCGCGAGTTCGTCGTCGCGAACCTTCGCGCGATCGACTGAGCGCGCGCCGTCACCCTCGCGCGAGGTGCGCGGCCAGGAACCTCGTCATCGCCGCGAGCGTGAGCTCCGGCTGATCCTTGTGCGGCGCGTGGCCGCATCGCGGCAAGATCGCGCGCTCGAACGGGCCGCGGACGCCGCGCGCGATCGCGTCGAGCTGCGCGAGGGTGCCGTACTCGTCGTCTTCTCCCTGCACGGCCAGCGTCGGCACGCGCACCTCTGGCAAGAAGCCCTCGAGCTGGAAGGCCGTGCGAAAGCGCGGATCGAGCCACGCGTCGTTCCAGCCGCGGAAGGCCACCTCGACGTTGGCGCCGTGCCAGCGCTGAAGCCGCGCGCGCAGCCCCCCTTGCTCGTAGGCCTCGCGCGCTTGCGCGATGCTCGCGACCGAGAGCTCCTCGACGAAGACGTGCGGCGCCTCGAGCACCAGCGCCTGCACGCGGTGGCCGCCGTCGAGCGCGGCGTGCACCAGCGCGATGGACGCCCCGTCGCTGTGGCCGACGAGGATCGCGCGCTCGATGCCCGCGGCGTCGAGCAGGCGCGGCAGCACCGATCGCGCCTCGTCCTCCATGTACGAGAGCGGACGAGGCAGCGGCGTCGGGTCGGAGCCGCCGTAGCCGAGTCGGCTGTAGACGAACGCCGGCCGATCGAGCGCCGCCGCGAGGCGCTCGGGGAAGTCGCGCCACAGCTTCGCCGAGCCGAGCCCTTCGTGGAGGAACACGAGCGTCGGCGCGCCGGCCGGTCCGCGCTCGTCGCGCAGGACCTCGTGACGTCGCCCCTCGACGGAAATCGTCTCGCTGCGCATGGGTCGGAGGGCTAGCGCATCTATTGAACGCGCACCCGTCCGGGTCCGTCGTTCACCATCGAGCAGGTCATCCCCTTGGGACACATAGAGGTGGCTCCGCAGTAGATCCAGCATCCGTGCCGCTGAACGTCGGGTCGCATCCAGGTGTACGCCACGCAGCCGGCGGGGGGTGAACGGTCGCTGTCGGTGGCGCATCCTTCGCCTCTCCAGTGCGGCTCTGCCGCCGGCTGGCCAGGCGATCGCGCCCTCGATTTCTGGCGTCGTCATCGACTGCAGCGAGCGACGCGCCCGCGGATTGTCAGGAGCGTTCATCATGCAGACATCGCCGGAACGGAGCGAAATTCGGGTTGATGACGCTCACGATGGAGACGAAATCCTGAG
>JAJXTK010000537.1 GCA_021783935.1 Myxococcales bacterium
GGCCGAGGCCGTCGAAGAGCGTGATGGGCGTGGTGCCCGGCGCCGCCGCCTCTTCGCGCGCGCCCGAGAGGCACTGCCCCGTGGTGACGAGCCAGCCGGCGGTCGCGTCGTTGTAGTGGTGCAGCGAGCCGCGCAGATCGATCACGCGCTCGCGACCGATCTCGCGCCCGTCGCGGCGCAGCACGATGGCGGTGCGGATCTCGTCGCCGGCGGTGACGTGGATGCCCGTGAAGTGGCTCTCGCCGCCCGGGAGCCCCGCGCGCCGCACCGGCTTGATGTCGCGGAAGCCGATGCGCTCGAGCACCGTGAGCAGCAGCTCGATCAGCGCGACGCCGCTCATGTCCCGCTGCAGCTTGCTCGCGAGGGCACGGCGCGCGGCGTCGCGGTAGCGATCGATCGCCGCGAAGGCCTCCTGCTCGAGCCGGACGAGATCGGGCCCGAGGGCCCAGTCGGTGGGGGAGACGCGGCCGCCGCCGGCGAAGCGGAAGCGCGGGCGCTGCCCCGCGGCGTCGCGCTTGAGGTTGTCGGCGCGACACGAGGCGGCGATGGCGCTGGTCGCGAGCGCGGGGTCGCCGGTGAGCTTGCCGCGGCGCAGGGCGGCGTCGGCGATGGCGCGGAAGGGCACCGACCCCTGCGCGCGATCGCTCGAATTCAGGATCGCGAGCACCACGTCGGCGAGCTCGCGGCCGGCGAGCTCGTCGAACGCCTCGACCCCCTCGAACGCCGGAGCGCCCGAGAGATCGAAGTTCTGCGTGGGCTGCGCGTTCGGCCGCTCGCCGCGGTGGAACTGCGGCGGACGGAAGTCCTGCGGACGACCACCCCCGCCACGGCCGCCGTGCTGGGGCGGCGGCACGCGCTCGAGCACGATCGCGCGCCGCGTGGGCTGCTCGTCGCGCTCGTCGCCGATGGTGACGCCGATCGTCTCTTCTTCTTCGTCGTCGCGACCGGCGGCCGGCGCGAACGACGCAGGCTGCGCCCCCTGCCCCGGCAGCCCGAGCTGCTCGCCGTCGCGCCCCTTGCCGCGCCGACGACGCCGGCGACGACGACGACCCCCTTCGCCGGCCGGCTGCCCCGCGGCGGCCTCGGGCCCGCCGAACAGGGGCTGATCGTCGTCATCCTCCTCTTCGAAGAGATCGGTCGCGCCCGCCGCGAGCTGGCCGCGCATCTTCTCGTCCTCGTCGAGCAGCAGCGGCTCCTCTTCGGGGGGCGCCATCGCGGACGACGGCCCGGGCTCGCTCATGCGCGCCGGCGCGTTCTCGGCCGCGTCGACCTCGGTCGCCAGCGCGGCGACCTCGTCGGCGGTCGCGTCGTCGTCCGCGGCGGCGGCCTCGATCTCGGCCTCCGTGACGGTCGGCGCCTCGGCGGCCCCCTTCTCGGCCTGCCCCTTCTTCTTCTTCTTGCCGCCGTGCTCCCACTCGCGGAGCGCGAACACGCCCGGCTTCACGCGCACGAGCGGGCCGTCGGGCTCCTTCTTGATCGCGAGCGACAGGCGCGCGCCCATCGTCACGTCGGGCGTCTTGCCGACGTGCGAGAGCAGGTTCTTCTCGATCGCGAGCTGCGTGATGTCCTTGAAATGGAGCGGTTTGCCCGCGATGCGCAGGACCTCGGCAGCAGCTTCGGTGAACGTCATTCTCGTTTCCCTTTGGGGCCGGCTCGGCCCCTCTCTTCGCGGGATCCCCCGCACGGCGCGCGCGACGCGACCTCGTGTCCGTCTCGGAAGCCAGCTCTGCGCGCGAAACCCTCGACCGTTGCGACCCGCCGCACCCGGGAGGCTCTCGAACGGCAAGAGCTCGACGCGCGACGCGACCTCGGGCCCCACGCCTCGAAGGTCCACAGCGTCCGGTGCAGCGACGCGAATCTAGCACCGGTCATGCGGATGCTCAAGGACTCCCCCTGCGCCCCGTCCCGTGCCGCGCCGGGCCCGCGCTCTCGCACACGACCGGGACGCGGCGACGCAGGCGCAGCGCGTCGAAGAAAAGCGCCCTCGCGCGGGCTGGCATGCCCTCCATCCGTACTATGCTGCGCCCCCCCATGGGTTCGAAGAAGGCCTCCGCCACCAAGCTCACCGACCTCGTCCCGCCCGCCGCGGCGGCCCCGAACGCCCCCGTCGAGGGGACACCCCTGCCGAGCGGCGACGTCGACGTCGAGCACCTCACGCACCTCTACCGGCAGATGCACACCATCCGTCGCGTCGAGGAGGAGTGCGCGCGCGCCTACGCGCAGGGGAAGATCGGCGGCTTCCTGCACCTCTATATCGGTCAGGAGTCGGTCGGCGTCGGCGCGCTCGCGGCGCTGCGCCCCGACGACTACGCGGTCACGACCTACCGCGATCACGGCATCGCGATGGCCAAGGGGATGCCCCCGCGCGAGGTGATGGCGGAGCTCTTCGGCAAGGTCACCGGCTGCTCGAAGGGGCTCGGCGGCTCGATGCACCTCTTCGACGCGAAGCACGGGATGCTCGGCGGCTACGGCATCGTCGGCGGCCACATCCCGCTCGCCGTCGGCACGGCCTTCGCGAGCAAGTACCGCGACGATGGGCGCGTCACGCTCTGCTTCTTCGGCGAGGGGGCGGTGAGCATCGGCGGCTTTCACGAAGGGATGTCGCTCGCGGCGCTCTGGAAGCTGCCGGTCGTCTTCATCTGCGAGAACAACCAGTACGCGATGGGCACGCCGCTGGAGCGGACGATGTCGATCGACGACGTCTCGCAGAAGGCGCTCGCCTACGGGATGGCGCGCGATCGCTTCTTCGCGCGCGACGTGCTCGAGGTGGAGCAGCGCGTGCGCGAGGCGGTCGACCGCGCGCGCAAGACGAGCGAGCCGACGCTCGTCGAGATCCGCACCTACCGCTTCCGCGGCCACTCGATGAGCGATCCGGGCAAGTACCGCACCCCCGAAGAAATCGAGGCCCAGAAGAAGCTCGACCCGTTGATGCGCGCGCGCGAGCAGCTCAAGCTGCTCGGCAAGTCGGACGAGGAGCTCGCGAAGCTCGACGCCGACATCGAGGAAGAGGTCATGGACGCCGTCCGCTACGCCGACGAGAGCCCCGAGCCCGGGCCCGAGATCCTCGAGCCCACCACGTACGCCGGACCGTTCGCGAGATGAGCGCCCTCGCCCGCGTCGCCTCCGTCGCCGTCGTCGCGGCCGCCTGCGCGATCGCGCTCCTCGCCTGCGGCACGCGGGCCGCGATCGGCGACCAGGCGTGCGGCAGCTCCCCGCCGATGCCCTCGGCGACGACCGTGCTCTGCGACGCGGGCGCGCCTGGGAGCTCGGGGTGCGTCGGGCTGCCGCCCGATCCGTGGGCGCCCGACGCGCACTCGAGCCACCTCGATCAGACCTACCCGCAAGGGTGCACGGTCGAGTTCCCGCACGCGAACCCGTACTACCAGTGCTCGCCGCAGACCTGCTCGTGCGGGCCGCTCCCCCTCGCCGACGGCGGCACGACGCCCGGCTGGACCTGCCCGCTCTGATCCCCGCCGCGTTCGCCGATCGTCGTGCGCTTGCTACGATCGGCGGCGATGAGCGCCCCGATGACCGCCGGAACGCTCCTCGGGGGGCGCTATCGCGTGCAGACGCTGCTCGGCAAGGGCGGCTTCGGCGCCGTCTACGAGGGGGTGCAAGAGGGGCTCGGCCGGCGCGTCGCGATCAAGGTGCTCCTGCCGGAGCTCGCCGAGGACCCGGAGCTCGTCGAGCGCTTTCGACGCGAGGCGCAGGCGGCGGCGGCCCTCGGGCACCCGAACATCGTGCAGGTCACCGACTTCGTCGCCGAGCCGGGCGAGCCGCCGGCCATCGTGATGGAGCTGCTCGCGGGGCAGTCGTTCGCGAGGCTCCTCGACGGGCGCGCCCCGCTCTCCGAGAGGCGCGTCGCGTTCATCGCGTCGCAGGTGCTCGCGGCGCTCGAGGCCGCGCACGCGGCGGGGATCGTCCACCGCGACATCAAGCCGGACAACGTCTTCCTCACGAGCGTCGCGGGGGTCGACGACCTCGTGAAGGTGCTCGATTTCGGCATCGCGAAGCTGAGCGGCCAGGGGGGCGCCGGCGCGCACCTCACGAGCACCGGCGTCGTGATGGGCACGCCGCAGTACATGTCGCCCGAGCAGGCGCGCGGCCGACCGGTCGACGCGCGCGCCGACCTCTACGCCGTCGGCACCTGCATGTACCAGGCGGTCACCGGGCGCGTGCCGTTCTCCGGCGCGAGCTTCAACGCGCTGCTCTTCGCGATCGCCGAGGACGCGCCCCCTTCCGTGCAGTCGCTCCGCCACGACGTCGACCGTGGCTTCGCCGCCGTGATCGAGCGCGCGATGGCCAAGCGCGCCGACGACCGCTACCCGACGGCGGCAGCGATGCGCGCCGCGCTCTCGCCGTGGCTCGACGCGCCGATGGTGGTGGTCACGCCGGCCGGGGTCACGGCGCGCTCGATCGTGCCGACCGCCGCCACGGTCCGCAGCGAGGCCCCGCCGCCCGCGGACACGCCGAAGATCGCGGGTGCACAGCCCCCGCAGGCGCGCCCCGCCTCGAGGCTGGCGATCGCCGGGCTGCTCGTCGCGCTCGGCGCCGGTGCGGGGGGCCACCTCGCGTTGCGCGCGCGCCCCGCGGCGCCGCCGCCTGCGCACGCGTCCGCGATGGCCCCGCAGGAGACGACGGCCGCGAACGCCC
>JAJXTK010000538.1 GCA_021783935.1 Myxococcales bacterium
GGCACGGTTGCCTGCGCGCGTTCGCGCCACGCGATCTCCCTTCCCCCGCACCGCGGGGGAAGGGCGGGGATGGGGGCTGTAACAGCGACGATCGCGCTCAGGGCGGGATCCCGACCCTGTCGGACCGGCGTCGCGTGGAACAAGAACCTCGTGCTCGAGGTCTTCGACGAGGAGGCGGTCGCGGGGGCGTACTGGTGGGGCAAGCGCCGCGACGGTGCGTGGCGCGCGTGAGGAAGCGCGAGCTCGTCACGATCGAGACCATGAACATCCCGGCGCTCCGGGCGAAGTACCGCGAGGTCTTCAAGGAAGACACGCGCTCGAACAATGGCCCTTACCTTGGGTCTGAATGCGGTCCTACTGCAACCGACCCGCAAGCTCACGGTCCTTCGATTCGGGCTCGTCCATGCGAGCGCGCTGCCCCGCACCGGACGTGCCCCGCTGCGCGCGGAGGTGCTCGGCGGCCGCGACGAGCAGGCCGGCGTCGATGCGTCGCTTGAACCGGATAACGGTTCCCGCGACGTCGCCGTCGTCGCACGCGAGCGTCTCGTCGATGCAGACCAGGAGCGGTCGAGCCGACGCCGCGCGAAGCGCCTCGAGCTTCGACCGCAGATACTCGGGCGTGTAGAAGCCGACGACCTCCACGAGCGCGACGAAGCCGTCCGGATGCCGAAGCGTGAAGTCGGGAAAGAAGGCTCGCGCGCCGACGTTCACGACATCCGCTTCCCGCACGAGCGCCCACGCGGTGCCGAGGCGGCCGACATCTCGCGCGAGGGCTCGCTCGGCCGCGCTGTCGGCGTCTTTGAGTATCTTGTGCGTGCGCGCGATCCGGTCGCTCGCCTCGATGCTGACCGCGACGGGCTCACCGCGCAGCAGACAGCGAGCTTCGAGACGGAAACCCGTGGTCGCCACCACCGCAGGGAAGAACGACGCGAGCGCGTGCCCGTACTTCGTAGTGTGGCGCAGGATCGAGAGCGGCCCCGAGACCTCGAGGCGGGTGCCGTCGGGGCCGAGCGCGTACGTGCACAGCAGACCCGAGAGCTTCGCGAATCGCACGACCGCGCGCACGTGCTCCCGCACGTCGACGACGACGCGCTCGCTGCGGAGCAGTAGCCCCTGCACGAGCGCGAGGTTGTACGCTTCGATCGCCTCGCCGGCGCTCCACGAGGCTGGCGGAGCGACGATGAGGCGCCGCTCTGGGCGGTCGGCGAACAAGACTCTAGCGATTTCGGCACGCCCCATCTGTAACCGCTCGGAGGCACGCGCGAGCGCCGCGTCGCGATCGAACGCGTCATCGCGTGCTGCCTCCTCGAACGCGATCGCGCGCACGCGCGCGGGGAGCTGGGATGCGTCGACGCGCGACGAGTAGCGACGACCGAGCACGTGGGCCACGCCGTCCGCGCCGCGAATGGACACGCCGTGCTCTCGCGCGACCGCGCGGACTCGCGCGGGCAGCTCGGAATCTCGGTCGCCGACGGTTCGGCCGACGTACGCGTCGAAGCGGTCCATCACGACACGCACCCAGGGCTCGTCTCGGCCGGTGAGGTAGCGGGGCGCGGCCCGCCCGTCGCTACGCGACGTGACGAGCAGAAGATCGGCCGGCAGCATGACGTCTCCCTCGTGCGCGCGTGCGCGCCTCGTCGACCGTATCCATCGTCACGAGCTCGTACGCGGTCGCCCGCTTGCCCTCGCGTGGACGCAATATCCGTCCGATCCGCTGAACGTGCTCCCGCACCCCGAGCGCGCCCGCGACGATGATCGCGACGTTCGCATCGGGGACGTCGACGCCCTCGTTGAGGACGCGCGCGCTGACGATCGCCCGGATGCGGCGCCCACGGAACGCGTCGAGGATCGCGTCGCGCTCCTCGCGCGGGACCTCCGCGGTGATGACGGGGATGAGGGACTCCTCGGCGATGGTGACCGCGTCCTTCGCAATCGCCGTGAACAGCAGCGTCCGGTCGGCGCGATGGCGTGCGAGCAGCTCGCGGGCGACGACTCGCTTGGCGTGCGGGAACGCCGCGAGGGCGCCCGCGCGCTGCATCCTCGCGAGCACGTCGGCGCCGCCCGGCATCCGCGCGATCGCGCGCACGCACGCGAGCCAGTCGGCGTCGGGGTTGTTGCGAAGAACGTCGCGCCGAAGCGATTCGAACGGCTCGATGTCGGACCTGTACTGGGCGCGCTCCTGGCCGTTCAACGCGACGTGGACGCGCACGACGTCGAGCGCGGCGAGCGCGCTCCCCGCCAGATCGGCGATCTCGAGCTCGAAGACCGTCGGGCCTATCAAGTCGCAGAGGCGAGCGGCGCCGGCCGTACCCGGCGATGGCGGCGTCGCGGTCAGTCCGAGGCGCATGGGCGCAGGGCACATCTCGAGTGCCTCGGCGCGCAGCCCGCCCGAGAAGTGGTGAGCTTCGTCGACCACGAGCATTTCGAACCGATCGCCGAATCGGTCGAGGCTGCGGTAGGCGCTCTCGAACGTCATCACCGTGAGCGGCTCGATCTGCTTGAGGCCGTCGCCCACCGCGCCGATCGGCCCGCCGAAGTGGGCGCGGAGGACGGCGGTCCACTGCTCCAACAGGACGCGCGTCGGCACGAGCACGAGCGCAGAGCTGGCCGCGCGTGCGATCGCTGCCGTGGCGACGCGTGTCTTCCCGCTGCCGGTCGGGAGCGCGATGACGCCACGACGACCGAAGGTCTCGAACGCGGACACCGCCTGCTCCTGATACGGCCGAAGCGCCGGAGGTGACGTCTGCGTGGATCGGCGCCAGCCAAGCGCGATTTCGTCCTCGAGCGACGCCGCCGCCTGCCCTCGCGCGGCGTCGAGCACCCGCGCGTAGCGATAGGCCGCGGCCCGGTGGTGGCCCGTGCGCTCGTCGAAGCGGACGATGTCGGCGAGCGACTCGAGCAGCGCTGCGGGGGCGCTGTCGATCCGAAGTGTGCCGCGATCGAAGGAGAGGCGAACCATGGGCGTCGCGCGGTGCGGGAGCAGGGCGCGTGCCGAGGCGCTCGTTCGAGGATTGCCGCTCCAGCGACGCGGACACGGGCGGCGGCGGGCTGGCGGCCGCCGGCGGCGCCGGCGGAAGCGGAAGGCCAGACCGCGCCGTGGTGCTCGTGGTCGCCGAGCGTGATGGCGGGGCGCCAATGCCCGCGCCGTCGCCGATCGCCTTGGCGTCGGCGAGGTGCACCGCGAAGTGAAGCCCGCCGACAAGCTCCAGTTCGTGGAGCGGCTGCAGAAGGAAGGTCACGTCGTGGCGATGGCCGGCGACGGCATCAACGACGCGCCCGCCCTCGCGAAGGCCGACGTTGGCGTCGCCATGGGCAGCGGCACCGATGTCGCCATGAGCAGCGCTCAGGTCACGCTGGTGAAGGGGGATCTGCGCGGCATCATGCAGGCCCGCGCGATCTCGGAGGCCACCGTCGCCAACCTGAAGCAGAACCTCGGCTTCGCCTTCGTCTACAACGCGCTCGGCATCCCGCTGGCCGCAGGCTTGCTCTACCCGTTCGCCGGCTGGCTCTTGTCTCCGATGGTCGCCGCGCTCGCCATGAGCCTCAGCTCGGCGTCCGTCGTGACCCGTGCGCTGCGACTCCGCAGGGCGCGCACGCGTTGACGTACGGCCGCGATACGCGCGGGAACGGGGTCGATCGGTTGCCCGAGCGGTAGCCGACGACGCTGGACTAGCGGTGACGCGCCTCTAGAAGATCGCGTCGCTTCACCGGCGGTCGACCACGGGGAGGCCCCACGAGTAGCGCACGGCGAAGAAGCGGATGACGAAGCACGCGCCGGCCGCGAACCACGGCGTCAGGCCGATGGACCACCCGTTGACCTCCGCGGCGACCTGGATGACCGCGGCGACGAGCGCTGCGAGCGCGTAGATCTCCTTCGCGAGGATCGCCGGGACGCGCGTGAGCAGCACGTCTCTCATCACGCCGCCGCCAACCGCGGTCACGCCGCCGAGCACGACGGCGGCCTCGATGTTCGCACCGTGAAGGCGAGCCTTGTGCGCGCCCACGACCGCGAAGAAGCCGAGGCCGAGGGAGTCGAAGAACGTGACGGGCTGCTTGAGGCGCTCGACCCACGGGGCCGCCCAAATCGTCAGCGTCGAGGCGGCGGCGGAGCAGGCCAAGTAGCGCCAGTCCGAGATGCCGACCGGCGGCAGGGTGCCCAGGCAGAGATCGCGCACGATTCCGCCGCCGCACGCGGTCATGAACGCCACGGCGTAGACCCCGAACAAATCAAGACGCCGCTCCGCTGCCGCGGCGGCGCCGCTGATGGCGAACGCGATCGTGCCGAGGAGATCGACCAGGACGAAGAGCGTGTGCTCCATCGCTAGCCCGCGGGGCACAGCCACGCGGCCGCGGCGGTGAGCATGGCCTCGAGCCCGGTTTGCAGCGTGGGGTGGAGCACCGGCGCGAACTTCGGGGAGTGGTTGCTCGGAAGCGCGTTGAGCGTCTTGCTCCGCTTCGCCTCCGCGTAGGCGGCGGGATCGGTGCCGCCGACGATCCAGAACACGTAGGGCGCGCCCCACCGCCGTCCGAAGACGCTGAAGTCTTCGCTCGCCGACGCCGGCGGCGTCTCGAACGCGCGGTCCCCGAACTGCGCCTCGAAGGCCTTTGCAACGCGCTCCGAGCACGCCGCGTCGTTCACGGTCAGCGGGTAG
>JAJXTK010000539.1 GCA_021783935.1 Myxococcales bacterium
CGATCGACGTCGCGATCGCGCGCGACCTCTCCTTCGCGCTCCACGCCGAAGAGGGGCGCGCCCAGGAGCAGCTCGCCGACGCCGTCGACGAGGCCGTCGTGCGGCTGTGCGCGCGCGGCATCTGCGATCGCAAGGGGGAGTCCATCGACCTGCGCCACCCCGTCGCGCGCGACGTCGCCTACATGACCATCCCGCCCGCGGCGCGCGTGCGCATGCACCGCATGCTCGGCGAGCGGCTGCTCGGCACCCCCTTCGCCCGCGGGCTGTCGGCGGCGGTCGTCGCGCGACACCTCGCGCGCGGCGAGGCGCTGGTCGCCTCCGCGGAGATGTACCTCGAGGCCGCGCACGCCGCGCGCGCGAGCTACCAGACCAAGCTCGCGACGCGCTACTACCACCGCGCGCTGTCGCTGCTCCCCGAGGGCGACCCGCGTCGCTTCGCCGCGCACGAGGCGCTCGAGGGGACCTATCGCGTCACGGGCCGTCGGCGCGAGCGGCGCAAGCAGCTCGCCGAAATGCGCGCGCTCGCCCGCTCGATGCGCGCGCCACGCGCCATAGCGATCGCGCTCATGCGAACGGCCCGCCTCGAGCTCGACGAAGAGCACCTCGCCAAGGGGCTGCCGCTAGCCCAGCAGGCGGTGGCGATGGCGATGGCGACCAAGCTCCCGTCGCTGGTGGTCGAGGCGCACGCGCTGGTGGTCGATTTTCTCCGCGAGCTCGGCGACGTCGAGGGGGCGCTGCGCGCGGCGAACGAGGCGATCGCCAAGAGCAAGGACGCCGCCGTGTCGGCGCGGCTGCGGGCCGACGTGCTGCGCGCCAAGGGGATCCTGCTGCGGCGGCTCGGCCGCACCAACGAGGCGGTCGGGGTCTACGCCGAGAGCATCGCGCTGCTGCGCGGCGCCGGCGCCAAGCGCAGCGAGGCGCGCACCAAGAACGCGCTCGCGTACTCGATGTTCGTCCTCGCGCGCTACGAGGACGCGATCGCGCTCGCGATGTCGTCGGTCCAGCTCGACCTGTCGGTCGGCGGTCGCTTCCAGATCGCCAAGACGCTCACCAACATCGGCTTCAGCTACGCCCGGCTCGGCGATGTCCCGCGCGCGCTCGCCTACCTCAAGCGTGCGCGCGACGCGCACGAGCGCTATGGCGATCAAGACGGCCGCACCGACACGCTGCTCGTCTCGGCCCAGATCCTCGTCGAGGCGGGCGACCTCGACGGCGCGGCGACGTTCCTCGGCGACGCCCGCGCGCTGCTCACCGTCACCGGCAACGCCTACGACGCGACGCACGAGGTGCTCGTGCGCGCGCTGCTCGCTCGCGCGCGCGGCGACGCGAAGGGCGCCGCCGAGCTCGCCGCCCAGGTCCGCCCGATCGCGCAGACGCGAGGCCTCGCGAGCTTCCACCTCTATGCGACGGCGGTGGAGGCCGAGGCGCGCGCGGCGGTCGGCGAGCTCGCGCAGGCGTCGCTGCTCGCCCACACGGCGCTCGGGCTCGTCGAGGCCACCGAGGGGTCGGAGTTCGCCCTCGAGGTGCGGACGCGCTGCGCCGAGGCCCTCGAGATGGCGGGCGACGTGCTCGCCGCCGAGGCGCACTCGCGCGCGAAGGCCTATGCTCGGAAGGTGCTCGCCAACGTCCGTGACGCGCGCCTGCGCGCGCTGTTCGTGGCGCGCGCCGAGGTGCGTGCCCTGCTCGGCGAGGAGGCCCGCGCCGAGACCTCGGGCCTGCGCGGCGGCGATTCCACCGCGTTCTTCCCGACCGCCTGACCCCCCGACGAGACCTCCCCGGAGACGACGTGAGCCAGCCCAAGGAACGCGATCTTCGCACGAGCACGCCGGCCGACCTCCTCGAGGAGCTCACCGGCGGGAGCCTGCCCGCCCTGCGCACGCACCGATCGGCCATCGCACCCTCGGCGCCGCCGGCCTCAATGACGCTCGCGCCGCCCGCCATGCCGCGCGCGGTCACGCCCAGCATCCCGCGGCGGACCGCGTTCGTGCTTTCCGGCGGCGGCGCGCGCGGCGCCTACGAGGTCGGGGTGCTGTCGTACGTGTTCAGCGAGCTGGCCCGCCACCGCGGCGGGCGCATGCCGCGCCTCGACATCCTCTGCGGCACGAGCGTCGGCGCGATCAACGCGTGCTACCTCGCCGCGCACGCAGGCGACCCGGGGCACGGCGTGCGGCGCCTCGTCGAGCTCTGGACCGATCTCGAGCTGTCGAGCGTGCTGGGCTTCGGCGTGCGCCAGGCGTGGAGCCTGCCGCGCATGATGCTCGGCGGCGGCGCGGCGCCCGCGGGCCTCTTCGACGTGCGGCCGATGGCGCGGCTGCTCGAGCGCGAGGTCGGCTGGCGCGCCGTCTCGCGCAACCTGCGGCACGGGCACCTGCGCGCGCTCTCGATCTCGACCACCGAGATCTCGACCGGCCGCACGGTGATCTGGATGCAGACCGGCCCCGACGTGGCGCTGCCGGCGACGGCGCCGCCACGCACCCTCATCCGGTCCGACCTGATCGGCACCGGCCACGCGCTCGCGAGCGCGGCGATCCCGCTGCTCTTCCCGCCGGTGCGCCTCGGGCGCGAGTACTACTGCGACGGCGGGCTGCGCTTGAACACGCCCATCGCGCCCGCCCTGCGGCTCGGCGCGACGCACGTGCTCGCCGTCGCGCTCTCGCGGGAGGTCAAGGGGCTCTCCTCGCCCGAGTCGGGCCCGGTGCATCCTCGGCCGCTCGGCGCCGCGGCGCTGCTCGGCAAGGTGCTCAACGCGTTCTTGCTCGATCACGTCGTCAACGACCTCGACGTGCTCGCCCGCATCAATGGCATGCTGTCCGACGGCATCGCGGCCTACGGCGACGAGTTCCTCACGCGCGTCTCCGAGGCCGCGCACGCGCGCGGCGGCGAGCACTACCGCCCCGTTCATTGCCTCGCGCTGCAGCCGAGCGAGGACATCGGCAAGCTCGCCTCCGACCACATCGCGCACGGCTCGCTCCGCGGGGGCGCGCTCATCGGACGCCAGGTGCTGCGCGCCCTCTACCTCGGCGGCGACACCGACGCCGACCTCGCGAGCTACCTGCTCTTCGACGGCGGCTTCGCCCAGCGCCTCATCGACATGGGGCGCGCCGACGCGGCCGCGCGCCGCGACGAGCTCCTGGCGTTCTTCGAGGGGGACGAGGGGATCGATCCGAACGCCGCGCCGCCGCCCGACGGGCCCGGCGACGCCGAGCCCGAGGTCGCCAAGCGGCCGACGCTCGTCGGGTGAGCCGGCTCACTTGATCTTCAGCTGCTTCACCTTGTCGCAGGCCCACAGGTCCTTCGCGTCGCAGGCCTTCTTCAAGGCATCCGCGCCCGCCTTGGCGTCCTTCGCCGTCCCCTTGCCGGTCGCCTGCGCGAAGCCGAAGTGGGCGCAGGCCGCCTCGTCGTGGGCCTCGCAGCCGCGCTTGAACAGCGCGGCCCCCTTGGCCTCGTCCTTCTTGGCGCCGACGCCGTCGAAGTAGAGGTGCCCCTCGTTGGCGCACGCGGCGCCGAGCCCGCGATCGCACGCCGAAGCGTAGAGCTCCATCGCCTTCTTGGAGTCCTGCTTCACGGCGCGCCCGTGCTCGTACAGGTAGCCGAGGCCGTTGCAGCCGCTCGGGTACTGGCGCGCGCACGCCCCCTCGTAGAGCTCACGCGCCCTCTTCTCGTCCGGCGCGACGCCCCCCCGACCGTGCTCGTAGGCGTAGCCGAGGTGCACGCAGGCGGTCAGATCGTGCGAGCCGCACGACTGCTGGTAGAGCGCGACCGCCTTGGGCTCGTCGGCGGAGACCCCCTTGCCGTCCTCGTACATGTGCCCGAGGAGCGAGCACGCCAGCGGGTTCTTTCGATCGCACCCCTTCTGGTAGAACGCCACGGCCTTGGCGTCGTCGCGCGGGCCGCCGACGCCCCACTCCCACGCCTCGCCGAGGCGCGTGCACGCGTAGATCTCGCCGCGCGCGCAGGCCTCGTCGTAGTAGCTGCGCGCTCGGTTCTCGTCGCGGGCGACGACCTTGCCGTGCTCGTACATCTCCCCGACGTGCGCGCAGGCGAAGGGGCTCTTGACCTTGTCGCTGCACCCCTTCTGGTAGAGCTCGAGCGCCTTCTTCTCGTCGCGCGGGAGGCCGTCGCGACCGAACTCGTAGAGGCGGCCGAGGTGCGTGCAGCCGCGCATGTCCTGCTGCTCGCAGGCCGTCGTGTACGCGCTGACGGCCTGCGCGCCGTCGGGCGCGGTGCCGATGCCGGCCTCGTAGGCGTGGCCGAGGTGCGCGCAGCCGTAGGCGTCCTTCGCGTCGCACGCCTTCTTGAACAGCTCGAACGCCTTGGTCTCGTCCTTCGCGGTGCCGAGCCCGATCTGGAGGCACCGCGCGGCGTCGACGCAGCCGCGCGTGTTGCCGCCGCCGCACGCCTTCTGGAACGCAGCGTAGGCCTTGGCCGAGTCCTGCGGCAGCTTGTCGGAGCCCTCTTCGTAGAGCACGCCTAGCGTCACGCACGCGTCCCAGAAGCCCTTGTCGCACTGCGAGACGCACGACTCGGGCACGTCGGCGACGCACTGGGTGTAGGCGCTCTTCGGCGTCTGGCTCGACGCCGGCGCGAGGTTCGACGGCGCGCTGCTGCTCGGCGCGGCGGAGGCGATCGGCGGGCCCGCAGC
>JAJXTK010000020.1 GCA_021783935.1 Myxococcales bacterium
TGCCGCGATCGATCTTGACCTTGCACGCCTTGGTGACCGTGAAGTCGGCCTTGAGATCGCCGTCGGGGAACTTGCACCCCGAGCCCGCCTTGGCCTTGTCGCCGTCGTCGCCCTGCTCGTCGCCGGCGCTCTTCTCCTGGGCCTTGGGCTTGTCCTTCTTCTTCTTGCTCGCCTCGTCGTCGGACGAGCTCTTGTCGCCGTCCTTCTTCTTCTTCTCGTCCTTCGTCTCCGAAGACTTGTCCTCGGACGCGGACTTCTTCGAGCAGGCGACGAGCGACGAGGACGCGAGCACCAGGGCGAACAGCGGAGCGAAGGAGAGGTTTCGCATGGCGCGGCCAGCGTACGCGCGTCGCGACGGTCGATGGAATTCCCCGTGCCCGTGTTGACGCCGGGTCGGCGGCGATGTTTCGTGTGCGAAACTTCTCTTCGCGCCCGCGCTCCGCGGCGCGGCTGGAGCGCGAATTGGCTCGAATTCCCGACGTGCTGAAGGAGCAGGTGGATCGGATCGCCGAGGCGATCATCTACCTGTACACCGAGTCGCGCAGGCTCACGAAGGACCAGGCGGCCAAGCACGGCCTGACCGGTCCGCAGCTCACGGTCGTGAAGATCCTCGACGAGCTCGGCGACCTCTCGCTCTCGGAGCTCTCCGATCGCATCCGCGCCCAGAACAGCACGGTCACCGGCATCGTCGATCGCATGGAGCGCGAGGGGCTGGTCGATCGCAAGCGCAGCGCGGAAGACCGGCGCGTCGTGCACATCCGCCTCACCGACAAGGGGCACAAGCTCGCGCGTCAGCTCGACTTCGAGCCGTTCTCGATCTTCCGCCACGCGCTGCAGCAAGCGCTCGAGCCGGCGGAGCTCGTGCAGCTGCTCGCGCTGCTCGACAAGCTCGCGCGGTGGGTCCGGCGCGAGGTCGAGGAGACCGCCGGCGCCCGCGCGAAGAAGCGCGCATCGAACGACGACTGAATCGAACCTGCGAGGCCCTGTCATGAGCGATCCGACCCAGGGACTTTCGAAGCTCGCGCTGCCGAACCACGAGCCGCGCGAGCTCTGCGTGGTGACGTGCGCGCTCACCGGCGTGCTCGCCACCCGCGATCAGTGCAAGCACCTCCCGTACACGCCCGCGGAGATCGGCGAGGAGGCGCGCCGCGCGTACGAGGCGGGCGCCGCGGTGGTGCACATCCACGCGCGCAACGACGACGGCTCGCCGACCTTCAGCCCGGCCACCTTCGCGAAGATCAAGGAGGAGTGCAGGAAGCGCTCGCCGATCATCCTGAACTTCTCGACGGGCACGATCATCGACGACGTCTCCGAGCAGTGCGCGTACATCCGCGAGAGCCGGCCGGAGATCGCGGCCCTGAACATGGGCACGATGAACTACGCGAAGTACTCCGAGAAGCGGAAGAACTTCGTCTTCGACATGGTGTTTCCGAACACCTACGCGAAAATCGTGAAGCTGCTCACGGCGATGAACGAGGCGGGGGTGCGACCCGAGCTCGAGTGCTTCGACACCGGCCACACGCACGGCATCTGGCCGCTGCTCGACATGGGCATCCTCAAGCCGCCGCTGCAGTTCTCGTTCATCACCAACGTGCTCGGCGGCATCCCGGCGACGGTCGAGTCGCTGCAGCTGCAGGCGAAGCTCGTCCCGCAGGGCTCGGAGTGGGAGGTCATCGGGATCTCGCGCCCGCAGTGGCGGATGATCGCGGCCGCGCTGGTGCTCGGCGGCAACATCCGCTGCGGCCTCGAGGACAACTTCTACCTGCCGAACGGGCAGGTCGCGCAGTCGAACGGCGAGCTCGTCGAGGTCGCGGTGCGCCTGTGCCGTGACGTCGGGCGCCGGCCCGCGACGGTCGACGAGGCGCGCAAGATCCTCGGGCTCCCCGAGGCGCGGTAGCCCGCCATGGCCGCGCGCAGGTTCCGCACGCTGCTCGCCTCGCGCAGGCCGGCGGGCCCCTACGAGGCGCTCGTGGTCACGCTCAACCGCCCCGAGCGCCGCAACGCGATCGGGCCCGAGATGATGAACGAGCTGCGCTGGGCGCTCGACGACGCCGCGAGCGATGCTGCCATTCGTGCCATCGTGATCACCGGCGCGGGCAAGGCGTTCTGCGCGGGCGGCGACTTCGCGCAGATGACCGCGGGCGTCGACGAGGGGGCGCTGCCGATCTTCACCGACGCCGCGGGGGTCGAGGACGGCGGCGACTACGCGGCGCTCTTGCTCGCGATGGTCCGCACGCCCAAGCCGATCGTCGCCAAGGTGAACGGCCACGCCATGGGGGGCGGGCTCGGCCTGGTCGCGGCGTCGACCTTCGCGATCGCCTCGAGCACCGCGCAGCTCGGGACCCCCGAGGTGGACGTCGGCCTCTTCCCGATGATGATCATGGCGGTGCTCGATCGCCTCGTGCCGCGCCGCAGGCTGACCTCGATGACGCTGCTCGGCGAGAAGCTCCCGGCCGAGGAGGCCGCCGCCTACGGCCTGCTCAATCGGGTCGTCGCGCCCGAGCAGCTCGACGGCGCCGTCGACGCGCTCTGCGAGACGCTCGCCAGCAAGGCGCCCCTCGCGATGCGCGACGGCCTCGCGGCGCTCGCCGACCAGGACGCCCGAACGCTCGCCGACGCGCTGCCGATGCTCCGCGAGCGCCTCGGCGCGCTGCTCGCGACCGACGACGCGCGCGAGGGGCTGATGGCGTTCCTCGAGAAGCGATCGCCGAGCTGGACCGGCAGATAGCGCTATCCTCGGTGCGCGCCGCGCCTGCCCGCGGCTGCACCCCATCGAGGACCGATGCCGAGCTTCGACGACGACGCGACCTCCCCCGACGCCGACCTCGCCACGCTGGTCGGCGCGCTGCTCGCGAGCTACCGCGCGAGCGACCGGGGGAGCCACGTCAACAAGCACTTCCTGCCCGCGCGCGACGAGATCATCGAGGCGCTGCGCCTCTTGATGCAGCTGCTCTACCCCGGCTACCTCGGCCGGCAGGATCTCACCGACGAGAACGTCGGCTTCCACGCCGGGGTGCTGCTCTCGACGATCCGCGAGACGCTCGCGCGGCAGATCGAGCTCTGCCTGTGCTTCACCGCCGAGGGGGCCGGACCGACCGACGTGCCGGCGTGCCAGAGCACCGCCTTCCGCGTCACCACGCGCTTCCTCGAGCGGCTGCCCGCCGTGCGCGCGGTCCTGCTGACCGACGTGCAGGCCGCCTACGACGGCGATCCGGCGGCGCTCAACGTCGACGAGATCATCCTCGCCTACCCGGGCATGCTCGCGGTCACCGTGCAGCGGCTCGCGCACGAGCTCCACGCGCTCGGCGTGCCGCTCATGCCGCGCATCATGACCGAGTGGGCGCACGCGAAAACGGGCGCCGACATCCACCCGGGCGCGGTGATCGGCGAGCGCTTCTTCATCGACCACGCGACCGGCGTCGTCATCGGCGAGACCACCAAGATCGGCGCGGGGGTGCGGCTCTACCAGGGCGTCACGCTCGGCGCGCTGTCGCTGCCGCGCGACGCGGTCGGGCGCGTCATCCGCAAGGCCAAGCGTCACCCGACGGTCGAGGACGACGTCACCATCTACGCGAACGCCACGGTGCTCGGCGGCGAGACGGTGCTCGGCAAGGGGTGCGTCATCGGCGGCTCGCTCTTCGTCACGCGCAGCGTGCCGCCCTACGCGCGCGTCGCGCTCAAGCCGCCCGAGCTGCGCGTGAGCCCGGGCAACGGGCCGGCCAACGCCGACCCGAACTGGGACTACGAGATCTGAGCCCTCACGCCGCCTCGTCGCCGCTCTTGAGCGCCTGACGCACGAACAGGTCCTCGAGCGTGTCCTTCTTCGGCACCGCCGCGGCGACGCGCGCCCCGGTCGAGAGCGCGCGCTCGATGGCCTGGTGCAGCGCCTCGTCGCCCGCGATCTCGAGCACGAGCTCGTCGCCGACCGCGCGCACGAGCCTGGTCGACTCGCCGAGCGCGTCGATGGCCGCGCGCGTCGCCTCGCTCGCCGCGCGCAGGGTGAGCTCGGTCAGCGTCGCCGAGGGGCGCACCAGATCGCGGATGACGCCGGAGACGAGGACCTGCCCCTTCCTCAGGATGACCACGCGATCGCACAGCGCCTCGACGTCGCCGAGCACGTGCGACGAGAAGAGCACGGTGCGCCCGAGGCGGCGCTCCTCGAAGATCAGGTCGCGCACCTCGCGTCGACCGAGCGGATCGAGGCCGCTCATCGGCTCGTCGAGCACGAGCAGCTGGGGATCGGCGACCAGCGCCGCGGCGAGCCCGGTGCGCTGGAGCATGCCCTTCGACAGGCTGCCGACGCGGCGATCGGCGGCCCAGCCGATGCCGGTGCGCGCCATCGCCTCCTCGACGCGCCTCTGTCGCTGGCCGGCGTCGACCGACGACAGGCGCGCGCCGAGGTCGATGAACTCGCGCGGCGTGAGGTACGGGTAGACGTAGGGGTTCTCGGGGAGGAAGCCGACCTTCTCGCGGGCGCGTCGATCGCGCGCGTCGAGGCCGAAGAGGCGCGCGCCGCCGGCGCTCGGCGCGCAGAGCCCGAGCAGCACCTTGAGCGTCGTGGTCTTGCCCGAGCCGTTCGGCCCGATGAGGCCCACGATCTCCCCCTCGTTCACCGTGAACGAGACGCCGCGCACCGCCTCGACGGGGCGCATCAGGAACCCGACTCGGTAGGTCTTGCGCAGCCCCTCGATCTCCACGATGGGGCGACCCTGCGCGGCCGTGTCCGGGCTCACCGGGCGTCTCCCTCCCCGTCGCCTTCGTCGATCTTCGACCGGCGCCCCGTCTGGTACTCGTGCAGCTTGTACTGGATCTTGCGGGCCGAGATGCCGAGCACGGTGGCCGCGCGCGAGGTCGATCCGCCGAGCGCCTCGAGCGTCGTGAGGATCGCGTACTTCTCGAGATCGTAGATCGTCGCGCCGGGGATCGGCGGCAGGTGCGCGGGCGCCGTCTCCTCGGGCACGATCGACGAGGGCAGGTGGCGCGGCTCTATGAGCGCGCCGTCGCCCAGCACCACGGCGCGCTCGACGACGTTCTCGAGCTCGCGCACGTTGCCGGGGAAGCGGTAGCGCGAGAGCGCCTCGAGCGCGCGCTCGTCGAAGCCCTCGATGGGCTTGCCGTTCTCTTGCGCGTACTTGCGCAGGAAGAACGTCGCGAGGTTCGGGATGTCGGTCGCGCGCTCGCGGAGCGGCGGGATCTCGAGCGTCACCACGTTGAGCCGGTAGAAGAGATCCTCGCGGAATTTCCCCTCGGCGACGCGCGCCTTCAGATCGCGGTGGGTCGCCGCGAGGATGCGCACGTCCACCCGCAGGCTCTCGTTGCCGCCGACGCGCTCGAACTCCTTGGTCTGCAGGAAGCGCAGGAGCTTCACCTGCAGCGGCATCGGGATCTCGCTCACCTCGTCGAGGAAGAGCGTGCCGCCGTCGGCCTGCTTGAAGCGCCCCTCGCGCCGCCCGACCGCGCCGGTGAAGGCGCCCTTCTCGTGGCCGAACAGCTCGCTCTCGAGCAGCGACTCGGCGAGCGACGCGCAGTTGAGGCGCACGAAGGGCTTGGCCTCGCGCGGCGAGTGCTTGTGGATCGCCTCGGCGACGAGCTCCTTGCCGGTGCCGCTCTCGCCGAGGATGAGCACGCTCGCGCGCGACGGGCCGACCTGCGAGACGAGATCGAGCAGCTTCTTCATCGCCGGGTGCTCGCCGACGATGTGCCCGAAGGCGTTGCGCTCGCGAAGCCGATCGCGCAGGCGCCGCGTCTCCTGGAGCAGGCGCGCCTTCTCGACCGCCTTGTTGAGGATCGCGACGAGCGCGTCGGTGTCGTCGAGCGGCTTGGTGAGGTAGTTCTCCGCGCCGCGCTTCACCGCCTCGACGGCGTTGGCGATCGAGCCGTAGGCGGTCATCACCACGACCACGGCCTCGGGCGCCGCGACCTTCGCCTTCTCCATGAGGCCGATGCCGTCGAGCCCCGGCATCTTCAGGTCGGTGAGGATCACCTCCGGGTGGAACTCCCCGATCTTGCCGAGCGCCTTGAAGCCATCGGCCGCCGTATCGGTGACGAACCCCTCTTCGCGCAGCAACTCGGACAGCGCCGTGCGCGCGTTCGCCTCGTCGTCCACGATCAGCAGTCGCCCACGAGCCATCGGCGCAAGATTACTCCGCCGCGAGCCCCTCGGGCGCACCGTAGAGCCAATTGCGAAGCAATTCCTTCCCCCGCAGGGTGAGGATCGACTCGGGGTGGAATTGGACCCCTTCGACGGGCAGCTCGCGGTGCCGAACGCCCATGATCGTCGGGACGCCGGGCACACCGTCGTCGGTCCACGCGGTGACCTCGAGGCAGGCCGGCAGCGACGACGGCTCGATCACCAGGGAGTGGTATCGCGTCGCCACGAACGGGCTCGGCAGTCCCGCGAAGACGCCACGGCCGACGTGCGCGATCTCGGAGGTCTTGCCGTGCATGAGGCGCGTCGCGCGGACGATGCGCCCGCCGAACGCCTGGCCGATCGCTTGGTGGCCGAGGCACACGCCGAAGATCGGCACCGCGTCGGCGAGCTCGCGGATCACCTCGAGCGAGATGCCCGCGTCGTCGGGCGTGCAGGGCCCGGGGGAGAGCAGGAGCTTGTCGGGGAGCGACGCCGCGATCTGGGCGACGGTGACCTCGTCGTTGCGCACGACGTCGCAGCTCGCTCCGAGCTCGCCGAGGTACTGCACGAGGTTGAAGGTGAAGGAGTCGTAGTTGTCGACGACGAGGACGCGCATGCGCTTCGGGTGTTCTGACCCGAGCTTCCACGCGCGTCACGCGGGCGTGACGAGGGGCGCTCTCATCGCCCTTTCGGCGTCACCCCGACGTTACGGATTGCGCTGGAATGCGGGGCGCGAATACTGCTCTGCATGTCCCGCCGCCGCGCTCGGTCCTCGCTCGCCTCGCTCCCGGTCGCGCTCGTCGCGCTCGCGGCCGTCGGCTGCGGCGCCGACGCCGGGCAGGAGCCGCTCGGCGAGCAGGAGAGTCCGGTCGTCGTGTGCCACGCCTCGCCGACGGTCGAGGGGATCGACGTCTCGGAGTTCCAGGGCTCGATCAACTGGTCGCAGGTGAAGGGCTCGGGGCGCGCGTGGGCGTACGCGCGCATCGGCGACGGCACGTACATGGATTCGACGTTCGACGCGAACTGGCCCGCGATGAAGGCGGCCGGCGTGCTGCGCGGCGCCTATCAGTACTTCGAGCCCGGCGAGGATCCGACGACGCAGGCGAACATCGTGGTGAGCAAGATCGGCGTGCTCGGCGCCGGCGATCTGCCGGCGATGATCGACGTCGAGGCGACCGGCGGGCAGACCGCGACCACGATCGCCGCGCACATCGCCACCTGGCTCTCGGTGGTCGAGAAGGGCACCGGCAAGAAGCCGATCATCTACACGGGCAAGTACTTCTGGCAGGACCACGTCGCCGACACGACGCAGTTCAACGGCTACTCGCTCTGGCTCGCCGCCTACGTCTCCGGGTGCCCGGACACCCCCGACGCGTGGAGCGACTGGAAGATCTGGCAGTACACGAGCACCGGCTCGATCCCGGGCATTTCGGGCAACGTCGATCACGACGTGTTCGCGGGCACGCTCGCGGACGTCCAGGCGCTCGCGGGCGCGGGCGCCGCCTACGCCGCGAAGTACGTGAGCCAGTCGTGGCCGCTCGCGAGCTCGGCGATGACCATGACCGCTGGGCAGACGGTCGCCGCGAGCATCACGCTGAAGAACGTCGGCACCAAGGCGTGGGACTCGAGCACGAAGCTCGCGACGTCGAACCCGCGCGATCGCGCGAGCGCGTTCCAGGCGAGCGACTGGCTCTCGGCCAACCGGCTCGACGCCGTGACGGGGACCGTGGCGCCGGGCGCCAGCTACAAGTTCACCTTCTCGTTCCACGCGCCGAGCGCCCCCGGGAGCTACCACGAGTACTTCAACCTCGTGGAGGACGGGGTCGCGTGGTTCTCCGATCCGGGGCAGGGCGGGCCGGCGGACGACGTGATGGAGGCGTGGATCGAGGTGACCGCGGACGGCGATGCAGGCGTGGGCGGCGATGGCGGCGCGGCGGGCGGGGATGCGGGCGTGGGCGGCGACGGCGGCCTCGTGGGCGATGGCGCAACCGGCGACGGCGCGCTGCACGCCGACGGCGGTGACGTGGCCATGCTCGGCAACAGCAGGCACTCGGGCGGCTGCTCGAGCGGCGGGCGCAGGGGCGGCGGCGCGGGGCTCGCGATGCTCGGGGTCGGGCTCGCGGCGATCGCGGCGTGGAGGCGTCGACAGGCTAGGTGAGGTGGCCGACGGCAAGGTCGTCGACCGCTGCACGGCGAACACGCTCGACGAGCGCGGTTCGATCTCCAAGGCGCACGTGCTGTCACTCGATCGCCGCGCTACGTCGGCTTCGCCGCCGGCCGCTTCGCGCGCGGGACGTTCTCGTTCGCCGCGAGCGGCCCCTTGGCCACCCACCGACGCACCGCCTCGACCGACGCCTTCACGACGTCGCCGAGGAGCGCGGCCTCGGGCGGGTCGAAGTCCTGCAGCACGAAGTCGGCGACCTCGCCGCGAAAGCCCAGAGGCGGCCGCCCCACGCCGACCCGCACGCGCGCGAAGTCGGCCCCGAGCGCGGCGATGATCGAGCGCAGGCCGTTGTGCCCGGCGTGTCCGCCGCCGACCTTCAGGCGCACGTCGGCGAACGGGAGATCGAGCTCGTCATGCACGACGCAGAGCTCCGCCCCCCCTTGCGCGGCCACGTGGAAGAAGGCGACCGCGGGCTGCACGCAGCGTCCGCTGTCGTTCATGTACGTCAGCGGCTCGAGCAGCACGACGTCCTCGGCGCCCCCGTCCACGGAGATGCGCCCCTTTGCGAAGCGCCCGGAGAACTTGTCGCGCCAGTCGGGGAAGCCAGCCGCGCGCGCGAGCTCCTCGACCACGAGGAAGCCCACGTTGTGGCGCGTCCTTGCGTACCTCGGCCCGGGATTTCCGAGCCCCACCACGAGCTTCACGACGCCGTCACCTCCGAGCCCCTCGCGCGTTGCGACGAGGCTCGCCAAAAAAGCGCGATGCCGGAGCCGCTCGGCCCCGGCATGCGCGCGTCGGGCTTGCGCCCTCCGATCACTTCTTCTTGGCAGCAGGCTTGGCCTCGGCCTTCGCCGCGGCCGCAGGCGCAGCCGCCGCGCCCGCCGCCTTCGCAGGCGCAGCCGCCGCACCCGCCGCAGGCGCAGCCGCCGCACCCGCCGCAGGCACCGCGCCCGCAGCGCCCGGCACGACCTCCTCGACCTCCTCCTTCTCCGGGGCGACGATCGAGACGATCGACTGCTCCGCCGGCAGGCGCACGGAGACGCCGACCGGCAGCGAGAGGTCGTGCGCCTTCATGGCGTGCCCGAGCTCGAGGCCGGTGATGTCGGCCGTGACGCTCGCCGGGATCGCCTCGGGACGGCAGCGCAGCGGCAGCTTGCGGTAGATCTGGCGGAGCACCCCCCCCTGCGTGATGCCGATCGGCTTGCCGGTCGTGATGAACGGCACCTCGACGTCGACGTCCTCGTCGAGCTTCACCTGCACGAAGTCGGCGTGCAGGAACTTGCGCGTGATCGGGTGGTGCGTCAGCTCGCGCAGCATGACGAGCAGCTCCTTCTGCCCCCCCTCGACGTCGAGCTGCATGACCGTGTTCAGGCCATTGGGGCCCTGGAGGTTCTTCACGAGCGCGCTCGGGTCGACCGAAATCGGCATGTTCTTGAGGGACTGGCCGTAGGCCACGGCGGGGATCCGCCCGTCCTTGCGGACGCGGCGGGCGCCCCCCTTGCCATTGGCGACGCGCGGCGCGGCGTTGAGCTTCACGAATTCCATGACGATCGATCTCCTGTTTGCGGGAACGGTGCGCGGTCGCGCGCTCGCCCGTGGCGGCGCGCGGGCGATGACTCGGTCGCTCAGACGAAGAGCGAGCTGATCGAGTCGGAGTGGTGGATGCGCTTGATCGCCTCGGCGAACATCGGTGCGACGCTGAGCGAGCGGATCTTCTCGCAGGCCTTCGCCTCGGGGCGCAGAGGGATCGTGTTGGTGACGATCAGCTCGTCGAGCACGCTGGCATCGAGCCGCTCGATGGCGGGGCCCGAGAGCACCGCGTGCGTGCAGCAGGCGACGACGCGCTTGGCGCCGCGCTCCTTGAGCGCGTTGGCGGCGTTGGTGAGCGTGCCGGCGGTGTCGACGAGATCGTCGACGAGGATGCACTCCCTGCCTTCGATGTCGCCGATGACGTGCATGACCTCGCTGACGTTCGCGCGCTCGCGGCGCTTGTCGACGATTGCGAGCGAGCCGTTCATGCGCTTGGCGTAGGCGCGTGCGCGCTCGACGCCGCCCGCGTCGGGCGAGACGAACACGGCGCTCGAGTCGAAGTGCTTGCGCAGGTAGTCGTTCAACATCACCGGCATCGCGAAGATGTTGTCGACAGGGATGTTGAAGAAGCCCTGGATCTGCCCGGCGTGCAGCTCCATGCAGAGCACGCGCTGGATGCCCGCGGTGACGATCAGGTCGGCGACGAGCTTGCTCGTGATCGGCGTGCGCGGCGCCACTTTGCGGTCCTGCCGACCGTAGCCGTAGTACGGGATGACGGCCGTGATCTGCGCCGCGGACGCGCGCCTCAGCGCGTCCGCGATGATCAACAGCTCCATCAGGTTGTCGTTCGCCGGCGCGCAGGTGGGCTGCACGATGTAGGCGTCGACCCCGCGGACGTTCTCCTTGACCTCGACCCACGTCTCGCCGTCGGAGAAGCGCGTGACGCTCGCCTTCGACAGCGGAATCTCGAGGTGGCTGGCGATGTCGTTCGCCAGCGTGGGGTTCCCGTTCCCCGCGAACAAGCACACCTTCTTGAACACGAGCGCCTCCTTGGGCGTCGCGGGCCACCGAGGCGGCTCGCGGCCCGACCCCTCGAGCTCGACCCCCCTCGCTCGCCGGCGTGGCGAGCGCTCAGGGTCGACACGCTGCGAGCGGTCCGACGGGAGGGCGGGCTCTTAGCACGCAGCCCGGGCGTGTCAACGGACCGGACGCTTGCGCAGCCCGGCGAGCAGCATCACGAGCTGGCCGATACACAAGGCCCCGGCGAGGAGCGCGACGATCGCCGACGGGGCGCCGAGCGACGGGCTGGCCCCCTGCTCGAGGAGGTACGTCGCGGCGGGCGCGGGCTTGCCGGTGGTGCGCTCGATCATCTCGCGCACGTGCGAGAAACGGGCGCCGGCGTCGTCGATCGGCGTGAGCCGGCCGTCGACGTGCGTCGGCGGCACGAAGCGCGCGGGGTCGACGCCGTCCGGCAGGCGCAGCTCGACGTAGAGGTCGGGGCGATCGACCAGCGGCGCGAGCCGATAGAGCCCGTCGCGCAGCGGCCGGCGGTAGTCGATGGCCCCGACGCCCCCCGGGATCCCGTCGATCGCAACGTGGCGATGGCTCGACGCCGCGAGCTGCGCGGCGGTGGGGTTCGCGCCGAGATAGACCGCCTCGCGCGGCGCGAAGGCGTATTGCAGGTCGAAGCGCAGCGCGAAGAGCAGCGCGGCCGAGGCGACGACCGCGAGCAGCCGGGCGGCGTAGGCGGTGCGTTCGGCCGGGCGGGCGCGCAGCTCGGCGATGGCCTCGAGCTCGGGGTCGAACGCGTCCTCGGCGAGGGGCGGGAAGGGGATGCCCGGCGCGTCCGGGCGCGACGGCGCCCGCCGCGACTGCGGCGCTTGCTCGCGATCGAACCCGCCGACGGCCGTGTCCACGTCGGCAGAGACTATCACGGAACGAAAAGGTTCCCGGCGACCCCCGGCCCGCCCGGGGAATCCAGATTGAGAGTGCGTAGGGCAGAGCTTTTTGGATATCCTCGACGCTCCGGAGGACAGACGCTCATGACGGAACCGACGACGTCGCTCTCGCCCCTCACGCGGCGCACCGTGGGTATTCGCGGCCTCTCGGCCGTGATCGCCCTCGCGGTGCTCGGCGCGTCTCTGGGCACGACGACGGCCGCGCTCGCGCAGCAGAAGCCCGCGCCCAAGGCGGCAGCCGCCAAGGCGGCCAAGGCCGACAAGAAGAAGGCGACGCCCAAGGATCCCAAGAAGGAGGCCGGCCTGCACTTCAAGAAGGGCGCCGATCTCTTCGCGAAGAAGCAGTGGAAGGAGTCGAAGGCCGAGTACGAGGCGGCCGAGGAGCTCTTCCCTGGCGCGACGCCGAAGTACTTCATCGCCCGCTGCTCCGAGGAGCTCGGCGAGCACGCCGAGGCGGCGGCCTGGTACGACAAAGCCATCGAGCTCAACAAGCTCAAGCCCGAGCAGCAGAAGGACGCGCAAGACCGCGTCGCCGCGCTCAAGGCCAGGCCGGCGAAGTTGATCATCACGAGCACCCCGCCCGGCGCGCTGGTGATCATCGACGGCAAGGCGATCCCCGAGAAGACCCCGACCGACGTGGAGCTCACGCCGGGCGCGCACAAGGTCGCGCTCTCGGCCGACAAGATGAAGCCCTTCGAGCAGAGCGTCGACGTCGCGCCGTTCAAGGGGGCCGAGCTCAACGCGTCGCTCGAGGCGCAGCCGCCGCCCCCCCCGCCGACTCCGGTCGCCGCGACCCAGCCGACCCCCACGCCGGCCCCGGCCGCCACGCCGCCCGTGCAGCAGGACGCGCGCCAGCGGCGCGACAATACGTGGGTCTACGTGACCGGCGCGGCGGCCATCGTCGGCCTCGGCGTCGGCACCTACTTCGGCGTGCGGGCCTTGAACGATCACAAGGACTACACCGCCAACAACTACGCGGGCGCCACCCAGGAGCTCCACGACCGCGGCACCCGCGACGCGCTCGTCTCGGACATGGGCTTCGGCCTCGGCGTGACGCTCGCGATCACCAGCGCGGTGCTCTACTTCACGCAGCCGCCGGCCGACGCCCCCAAGAAGACGGGCGCGCTGCGCGTGACGCCGGTCGCCGCGCCCGGGCCGAACGGCGGCGGGTTCGCCGGCGCGACCGCCTCGTTCACGTTCTGATCAAGCGTTCCGCGTGCACGCCCCGCCGGGCCGCGCGCTCGGCGGGGCGGCGCTTTTTTGAGCCTCGCCGGCGTGGCCTCGCCGCGATTTCCGTCGGATCCCGTGCTAAGAGCCGCGCCCATGTTCGACGCGCTGGCGAAGGGGTTCCGCAACGCCAAGAACCGGCTGGCCGGTCTGACGGAGCTCGACGAGAAGAACATCGACGCGGCCCTGCGCGAGGTGCGCCTGTCGCTCCTCGAGGCCGACGTCGACCTCGGCGTCACCAAGAGCTTCCTCGCCGCCGTCAAGCAGACCGCGCTCGGCCAGACGCTCCAGACGACGGTCAAGCACGGCGGGCAGACGCACAAGATCACCGCCGGCGACCAGTTCGTGAAGATCTGCCACGACGAGCTCGTCGCGCGGATGCAGAACGACGGTCAGCCGATCAAGTGGGCCGACAAGGGTCCGACCGGCATCATGATGGTCGGCCTGCAGGGCTCGGGGAAGACGACCTCCTGCGCGAAGCTCGCGCGCCTGCTCCAGAAGGACGCGAAGAAGGTCCTGCTCGTCGCCGCCGACATGCAGCGCCCCGCCGCCGTCGAGCAGCTCAAGGTGCTCGGCCAGCAGCTCGACATCCCGGTCTTCAACATGCCGGCGTCGCCGCTCGAGATCTGCGCCAGGGGCTGGGAGGAGGCGAAGAAGCTCGGCTACGACGCGGTCATCTTCGACACCGCCGGCCGCCTCGCGATCGATGAGGCGCTCATGGAGGAGCTGTCGTCGATCAAGTCCGCGGTGCAGCCGAGCGACATCTTCTTCGTCGTCGACGCGATGATCGGCCAAGACGCGGTGCGCACCGCGCGCGCGTTCCACGATCGCCTCGCCTTCGACGGGGTGATCATGACCAAGCTCGACGGCGACGCGCGCGGCGGCGCGGCGCTGTCGGTCAAGACGATCACCGGCGCGCCGGTGGTGTTCGTCGGCCTCGGCGAGACGACCGACAAGTTCGAGGAGTTCCGCGCCGACGGCATGGCCTCGCGCATCCTCGGCATGGGCGACGTCGTCGGCCTGATGAAGGACTTCGAGGAGGTCATCGACCAGAAGAAGGCGGAGGAGGACGCGCTCCGCATGCTCCAGGGTGAATTCACCCTCGAGGACTTCCTCAATCAGGTCCGCATGATCAAGTCGATGGGCTCGCTCAACGAGCTCGTCGACAAGATGCCCGGCATGGCCGGCATGATCCCGCCGGGCGCGAACCTCGACGACCGCGAGCTCGACAAGGTCGAGGCGATCATCTGCTCGATGACGAGGGCGGAGAAGGCCGACCCCTACGTGATCATCCGCGAGCCGGGGCGCGCCGATCGCATCGCCAAGGGCTCGGCGCGCAAGCCCGAGGAGGTCCAGGCGCTCCTGCAGCAGTTCCTGATGATGAAGCAGATGATGGACTCGCTGTCGCAGCAGGGCGGCATGCTGAGCTCGCTGCTCGGCTCGCTGCCCGGCGGCAAGCAGCTGCAGATGGCGCGCGCGCTCAAGAAGATGGGCGGCGCGGGGGGCGGGATGCCGGGCATGCCGGGCATGGGGTTCCCCGGGATGTTCCCCGGCATGGGGATGCCCGGGATGTCGATGCCAGGCATGGGCGCGCCCAAGCCGAGCATGACCAAGATGAAGCCGCTCAGCGAGGCGGAGAAGAACGCCGCCAAACGCAAGCGCAAGGCCGAGCGCGAGGCGCGCAAGAGGGCGCGCAAATGAGCGGCGCGACGACACGAAGGGAAACACCGATGAACGGGTCGGAACTGCATTCGAGGTTCGGGAAGGCGCTCGACGTCACGACGATCGCGCTGCTGTCGTCGCTTTCGGTGCTCGGCTGCAACAAGGGGGACGAGCGCGCCCCGGTCCAGCCTCCGCAGGGGGTCCTCATCGAGGAGCTCCCGGCGGATCTGCAGCACGCCGTCGACGTGAACTTCGACGATCGCGTCCACCTGATCGGCTGGAAGGCCGATCCCGCGGTCGCGGCGCCGGGCACCAAGGTGACCTTCACGCTCTACTGGAAGCGCACCGGCGATCTCGCTCCCGGCTGGAAGCTCTTCTCGCACCTGACGACCGACAAGCCGACCGAGGCGCTCGGCAACATCGACTACGTGAACGAGATCCGAAAGGCGAAGTGCGGCGACGCGCCGCGCGAGTCGGGCGCCGCCAAGGCGTGCACCGACGGCCGCCAGTGCACGGGCCAGGAGTGCGTCGACGGCGCCTGCTGCGCCGACGTCTGGCAGGCCTACGGTCCGAGCGACTGGCCGAAGGGGGCGATCGTGCAAGACACCTTCGACTGGACGATCCCGAACCTCTGCACCGGCGCCGCGACGCAAGGGTGCCTCGACCCGAAGAACCCGAACCTCTCGCGCGTGCGCGTGCTCGTCGGCGTCTGGCGCGGCCAGGCGCGCCTCACGATCAAGAACGCCGAGGCGAGCGACGCCGAGCAGCGCGCGAACGTGATCGCGTTGCCGACGGGCATTCGCTGGGTCGATCCGGCGGCTCCTTCCACCCAGCCCGCGGGCCATTCGCCGCGCTGAGCGCGACGGCGAGCGCAAGACACGAGGGACGAGCGATGAGCGATTCACGACGCATCGGTGGGGGCCTGTTCTCGTCGCGCACGACGCTCGGCGTGGTCGCGATCTTGGCGATCGCCGCGTCAGCGTCGATCGGCTGCGCCAAGCGCAAGTCCGGGCTCTCGGGCAAGGAGCGCGAGGCGCTCAAGGAGTACGTCCTCGACGCGCTGCCGGCGGACGTGCCGCACAAGGTCGACGTGAACTTCGACGACAAGGTCCACCTTGTCGGCTGGAAGGCGGAGCCCGCGGTCGCCGCGCCGGGGGCCAAGATCGATTTCACCCTCTACTGGAAGAAGACGGGCGACCTCGAGCCGGACTGGAAGCTCTTCACGCACATCACCACCGACAGCACGCACGACGCGCTCGGCAACGCCGACTGCGTCGGCGCGATCCGGCAGCCCAAGGCGCCCGACTGCGGCCAGCAGCTCTACGGGCCGAGCGACTGGGAGAAGGGGAAGATCGTCAAGGACACCTTCGACTGGACGGTGCCGACGACGATCACCACGCCGCGCATCCGCGTGTTGGTGGGCATCTGGAAGGGGCCGTCGCGCCTGCAGATCAAGAACGTCGAGGCGGCCGACAACGAGAACCGCGCGAACGTCATCGTGCTGCCGACGGGCGTGCAAGCGTCGGCGCCCCCGCCGGCCGAGCGCCCGGTGCCGAGCACCACGGCGCCGAAGTTCGCGGCCAACGCGATCAAGATCGACGGCAAGCTCGACGAGCCCGAGTGGCAGCGCGCCGGCTCGACCGGCCCGTTCGTCGCGCCGTCGGACGGCAAGCCGCAGCCGGCCTCGCCGGTGAACGCGACGGCGAAGTTCGGCTGGGACGACACGAACCTGTATTTCGCCTTCGTCGTCGACGACAAGAACCCCGAGAGCCCCTTCAAGCCGGGCGACAAAGACCCGCACATCTGGGCGAAGGCGTCGGGGGTGGAGATCATGCTCCAGCCCGGGGACCCCGGCGACAACAAGGACTACTACGAGCTCCAGGTCGACTCGAACGGCGCGGTCTACGACACGCACTGGGACGACTTCCGCGCGCCGGAGACGGGCGGTCCGAGCGAAGAGACGAAGGTCTTCGGCCACATGGACTGGTCGAGCAACCTGAAGGCCGCGGTCAACGTCGAGAAGGGGGCGCGCTACACCGTCGAGATCGCGATCCCGTGGGCGTCGTTCCAGAAGCCGCGCATGGGGACGCTCCCGCCGACGCCGCGCGACGTCTGGCGCGTGAACCTCTACTCGTTCCGCGACGGCCAGCGCGCGGCGCTCGCGTGGTCGCCGCTCTACCGCGAGGGGAGCTTCCACCGCACCTCGAAGTTCGGAAAGCTCATGTTCGTCGACGCCGCCGCCGCCCCGGCGCCGAGTGCGAGCGCGAGCGGGGCGCCGTCCGCGTCGGCTTCGGCGGTCCCCGCGCGACCGCTGATCATGCCGAGGGCGCTGCCGAAGTAGACCGCCGCTGAAGCCGGGGCCTCGATGGGAAAGCGCCTGCCGGGGCTCCGTGGCTCGTGCGGCATCCGAGGAGCGCCCGCAGGGCGCTTGACCGACGAGCCCCCGGTCTCGACCGGGGGTTCGCTGGCGACTAGTTCGCGATCGTGAAGCGCACGCGCGTGGTGTCGCCGGCCTTCACGCTCGCGCCTTGCGACTGCCGCGCGCCGTTCGCGTCGGTGCAGCTGACCGAGTGCGGGCCGGCGCTCACGTCGACGGCGCCGGTGGGCGTCGGACCGAGCGAGCGCCCGTCGACCGAGGCGTTGCACCAGCCGCCCCCCCCCGCGATGACGATGATCTTGCCGGTGCCTCCGGCCGCCGTCGTCGCGGCGGTCGTCGCCGCGTTCGGCTCGGCGGCTGACGTCTTCTTCATCGTGCCGTCGAGCTTCATGGACTCGCCGACCGGCGCGGTGGCGAGCTTGAGGACCTTGAGCTCGTAGCCGCTCGCGACCAGCGAGAGCACGTGCGGCTCGCCGGGGGCCGCCTCGATCTTCGGGAGCTTCGCGGGCTTGTTGTCGAGCTGCGCGGTCGCGTTCGCGGGGTAGCCGCTGAGCTCGTAGGTCACGACCCCCTTCTTCAGCGTGAAGTTGCGCTTGGTGACCTCGCGCTCCGAGAGGGTGACCTTGTCGAGCAAGCTCTCATAGCCGTCTTGGCCGACCTTCACGTCGATCGTGCCGACGGGGAGGTCCTCGAACTTCGCCGGCGTCACCTCGGCGCGCATCTCGCCGTTCAGCCAGATGTGCGCGCCGGAAGGGTCGCTCTCGACGACGAGCGTCGCCTTGGCCTTCGTCGCGGACGCCTCGACGGCCGCTTGGCTCGCCGTGGCCGCGGCGGGCTCGGGCTTCGATCGCAGCGCCAAGAAGAGCGCACCGCCGACGGCCAACAGGCCGAGCGGCACCGCGATCAGCGCCAGCTTGCCCGACGCGCGCGGCGGCGGCGTGCTCCCGAGCGCGACCGCGCCGGAGGCGCCGGTGACCGTGTTGCTCTGGCGTAGCGCGTCGATGCCCGTCTCGGTGCGCTCGCCGTGCTGAATCTCGGTCGCGATGATGTCGGCGAGCTGGCGGCCCTGCATGAGGGCCTCCTTCTGCGCCGCGAGCTTCTCCTCGAAGAGGAGCTTCATGAACTCGGCGAGCGCGATGCTGCTCACCGGCAGCTTCTCGTCGCGCACGAAGGCCTCGAGATCGGCCTGCATCTCGCGCGCGCTCTGGTAGCGCTTCTGGACGTCCTTCTCGAGCGCCCGCATCACGATGGACTCGAGCGCGAGCGGGTAGCCGCCCGCGACCCACGAGGGGCGCGGGTAGTCGCGATCGACGATGAGCTTGAGCGTCTCGAGGTCGTTCGCCCCCTTGAAGAGGCGCCGGCCGGTCGTCAGCTCGAAGAGCATGACGCCGAGGGCGAAGATGTCGCTGCGGTGATCGACCTCCTCGCCCCGCGCCTGCTCGGGCGACATGTACGGGATCTTCCCCTTGAGCTGCCCGGACTTGGTCTCCTCCGCGCTCTGCGTACCGCTCTTGGCGACGCCGAAGTCGACGACCTTCACGTCGCCGGCGAAGCCGACGATCACGTTCTGCGGCGAGACGTCGCGGTGCACGATGTTCAGCGGCGTGCCGTCGAGATCACGGCGCTCGTGGGCGTACGAGAGCCCGGCGCACATGCCGAGGATTACGGCGAGCGCGTGCTCGAGGGGGAACTCGGTGACCGCCTTCTTCTTCATCTGGCGGACGATCGAGCGCAGGTCCTCGCCGTGGACGTGCTCGAGCGCGATGAAGTAGGTGCCGTCTACCTGGCCGACGTCGATCGTCTGGACGATGTTCGGGTGCGAGAGGGTCGCCGCGACGCGCGCCTCGTGCAGGAGCATGTCGATGAACCCGCGGTCCTGGTTCATCGCGGGCAGGATGCGCTTGATGACGATGAGCTTTTCGAAGCCCGCGACGCTGCGCTGGAGGGCGAGGAAGATCTCCGCCATCCCGCCGGTCGCCATGCGGCGAAGCAGCGTGTACTTGCCGAACCGGCGAGGCAGGGCCTCCTCGGCCCCTAGCTTCGACGCGTCCGACTCCGAACCTGCGCTCATCACCGCGAACCTTCCGAGGGTGCAGAGGGGTCCCACACCTCGGTTACGGCCACGTAAACACGGCCGAGACCCCAGCGGGTACGACGCTACGAGACTAGCACCATCCGGACGTTACGACGCTCGGCGCGCGCGCGGCTTGGTGGGCACGACGTCCCGCGGGAGGGCCACACACACGACCGCACACGGGCGTGCCGTCGCGGGCGCGCCCGCAGAGCTTTCAGCTCGGTTCGAGTGCGCGGCGGAACTTCTCGAGCGCCTGCTGCACGGTGCGCGCTGTCGTTTCGTGCTGACGCACGACCTCGTCGAGGCGATCGGCGGAGGCGAGCAGCTGCTCGTTGCCGCGCGTCTGCCCGCGGTGCGCGGCGTTGAGCTGGTTGACCATGTTGGAGATCTGCTCGATCGCCGAGGTGATCTGGCGACCACCGCGCGCCTGCTCCTGCGAGCTGCGCTCCACGTGCTGCGTGATGAGGCGCATCTTCTCGGCGCTCTTCACGATGAGCTCCGAGCCGCGCGCCTGCTGGGCCGTCGCGGCGGCGATCTGCTGCACCGTCTCGGCGATGCGCCCGATGGCGTCGGTGACCTGCTTGCTCCCCTTGGCCTGCTCGACCGTCGCGCGCGCGATCGCGCGCACCATGGTGGTCGACTTCTGCGACGACTCGAGGATCTTCTTGAGCGCGCGCTCGGCCTCGTTGGAGACCTCGACGCCGCGATCGACGTTGTGGGCGCCGCGCTCGACGGCGGCGACGGCGTTCTTCGACTCGGCCTGGATCGTCTTGATCAGCTCGGCGATCTCCTTGGTCGAGGAGCCCGCGCGCTCGGCGAGGTCCTTGATCTCGTCGGCCACGACCGCGAACCCCTTGCCGTGCTCGCCCGCCTGCGCGGCGATGATCGCGGCGTTGAGCGCGAGGAGGTTGGTCTGCTCGGCGACGTCGTCGATGACGCTCAGGATCTGCCCGATCGCCTCGATGCGCGAGCCGAGGTTCGAGATGACGGCGACCGCCTCCTGCGAGCTCTCCTTGATAGATCGGA
>JAJXTK010000540.1 GCA_021783935.1 Myxococcales bacterium
GAGGAAGCGCCCGAGCTCCGCGGTGAAGAAGCCGTCGAGCGCCCGGCGAACGAGCGCCTCGATGCGCCGCGCGTCGCCGCCGACGGTGCGCAGATCGAGCAGCGAGGTGGCCGTCGCCAGATCGTCGCGCGCGAGCGACAGCGCCCCCTCGACGTCCATCACCTGATGACCGACGTGCAGCCCCGCGTCCCAGAGCGGGTAGAGCAGCGCCTCGGCGACCTCCTGCGCGCGCGCCGCGTTGTGATCGACGATGATGCGCACGTCGACGTCGCTGCGCGGGGCGAGCACGCCGCGCCCGTAGCTGCCCACCGCGGCGAGCGAGCAGTCGACCCACTTGGCGGTCTTGGCGAGCGTCGCCTGCGTGGCCGGCAAGAGCGCCGACATCAGCCCGTCGATGGCCTTGGCGAACGCCCGCCCGGTCTCGAGCCCCGCGGCGCCCGCGAGCACGCGGCGATCGAGATCGCTGCGGTACTTCACGAGGTAGTCGCGGAGCGTCGCGGTGAGATCGGGCGCGAAGGCCGCGGGCCCGGTCGGCGCGCCGGCGCCGCGTGGGCCGGCCGAGGTCGTCGAGGGCGCGGGGGGGCGTGACATGCGTCGGAGCGCGGGCCCTCGAACGATCGACCGCGCGCCGGGCGCCCGGTGCTCGCTCGATCAGCACGACGGCGGGCGCTTCCCTATGGCGCGCGGCGCGGCCGCTGTCCAGCCGCTCGGCCGCAGCGCGCCTCCTCTGTCCCGAGACGGCCCCGTTCGGTCGGCGTTCCAGGGGGAGCGAGCGCCACGCCCCCTGGTGCTCCCCCAGCGTTTCGCGGCCGGAGGTGCGCCTTCGGCGGGCGAGGTCTTGTCTCGCACGCAAGGACCCGGCTCGGAGCGGGAGCCCCGATCCGCCGAATGCGCCTCGCCGCTGAGCCTGGGACGGGCGTGGGTGGGCCGACCGCCCGTCGGGTCGTATGCTCCGGACCGTACCTCAACCCCCCACCATCGAGCCTGGGGCGTGCGCGGCGTCGCCCTTGCATCGGCCCGGCGCGCGACGCGCGACTCGCCCCGCCTCCCCCTCGAACCGCCGCCCGATGACGCTCGCCCACGCCGCAGATCTCCTCCTTGCAGCCGTCGCCGCGGCGTATGCGTTCGCCTCAGCCGCGTATTTTGCGCGTCTCACGGGGCGCTCTTCGGGGGTCGTTTCGCTCGCGAAGCCGCTGCTCGCGGTCGGCGCGACGCTCCACGTCACGCACTTCGTCCTCGTCGCGACCGTCGAACGGGCGTGCCCGGTGGAGGGCATCCACTCCGCGACGTCGATCACCGGCGCCTCGGCGGCGTGGCTCTTCCTCGGCGCACAGGCCCTGCGTCGCAACGCCGAGGCGCGCCGCTCCCTCGAGGTAGTCGGCGCCTTCATCGCGCCCGCCGCGCTCGGGGCGGCCCTCGCCTCGCGTTTCATCGGCCTCGGCGAGCCGCCGGCGCACGTGCGCAGCGCCATCCTGCCGCTGCACGTGACCACCGTGCTCCTCGCGGTCGCCTTCTTCACCGTCGCCTCGGCGCTCGCAGCGACCTACCTGCTGCAAGAGAAGCAGCTCAAGCAGAAGAAGATCGGCGGCCTGCTCCAGCGACTGCCGCCGCTCGACGTGCTCGACCGCATCTCCCACCGCTTCCTGCTCGCGGGCTTCCCGCTGCTGACGATCGGCATCGTGACCGGCCTCGTCTGGGTCGGCAAGGTGGGCAGCGGCGGCAGCGGCGTGCGCCAAGTGCTGACGTACGCGGCGTGGCTGATGTTCGCAGGGGTCCTCTTCATGCGCAGCGCGGGCGGCTGGCGTGGCCGACGCGCGGCGTGGGGCACGCTGCTCGGCTTCGGCTGCGCGGTGCTCGTCTTCTTCGTCTACCTCGCCCGCTCGGGGCAGTCGCACCCCCAACCGGGTGCGCGCTCGCTCGTCGAGCCGGCGGGGATCGTCGCGCCGGGAGCAAAGGGATGAGCGGTCGAGTCATTCCCATGGAATCACGCCCTGTCGCGGGCAGAGCCGCTGCCAACCACGAGCCCGTCGTGGTCGGGATCTCGTTCCGCTCGGCGTCGGTCGCCATCCGCGAGCGCGTCGCCGTCGCCCACGAGGAGCGCGCCGAGCTGCTCCGCGTGCTGCGCGAGACGCGCGCCTGCCACGAGGCGATGATCGTCTCGACGTGCAACCGCGTCGAGGTCTACGGCGTCGGCGCCGACGCCTATCGCGCCATCGAGCACGTCGCTGCGCTCTTCGGCGCGCGCGTGCCGGGCGAGGATCTCCGCCCGCACCTCTATGAGCGCAAGGGGCGCGACGCGATCCACCACATCTTCCGCGTCGCGAGCTCGCTCGACAGCCTCGTCGTCGGCGAGCCGCAGATCCTCGGCCAGCTCAAGGAGGCCTACGAGGCGGCCGTCAACGAGGAGTCGGTCAACGGCGCGCTCGGGCGCATCATGCACCGCGCCTTCCACGTGGCGAAGCGCGTGCGCACCGAGACGGCGCTCGGCGCGGGGCAGGTGTCGGTCGCGAGCGTCGCCGTCGATTTGGCGCGCAAGATCTACAGCGACCTCGCGGGGCGCGAGGTGCTGCTGCTCGGCGCCGGCGAGATCGCCGAGTCGGCCGCGCGCTCGCTCAAGGCGGCCGGGGCCCAGCGGCTGCTCATCGCCAACCGCAGCTTCGATCGCGCCGAGGCCCTCGCCAGGCAGATCGAAGGGGCGCAGCCCCGCTCGCTCGGCGAGCTCGCGACGCTCCTCGAGCACGCCGACGTCGTGCTCGTGTCGACCGGCTCGCCGGGCTTCGTCGTCACGCGCGACCTGGCCGCCGCCGCCATGAAGCACCGGCGCGGGCGCCCGCTCTTCTTCGTCGACGTCGCGGTGCCGCGCAACGTCGATCCGCGCGTGCACGATCTCGACAACTGCTACCGCTACGACATCGACGATCTCGAGCAGATCGTCGGCGACGGGATGCAGGCCCGCAAGGGGGAGGCCGAGGCCGCCGAGCGGCTCGTGCTCGAGGAGCTCGAGGCCTACGTCGCGTGGGCGCGCCAGGCCGAGGTCACCCCCACCATCGTCGCGCTGCGCGCGCACGTGCGCGGCACGCTCGCGGCGGAGCTCGAGAAGACGCTCGGCGGCAAGCTCAAGCACCTCGGCGAAGACGACCGCAAGGCCCTCGGCGTGATGCTCGATGCGGCCGTGAACAAGCTGCTGCACGCGCCGACGCGCGCGCTCAAGGGCGCCTCCGAGCAGCCCGACGGCATCCACGTCGTCGCGGCCGTTCGCAAGCTGTTCGAGCTGCCGGAGGCGCTCGCCGAGGCCGATCTCGCCAAGAACGACGTCGAGCCTCCGAAGGAGTCGCGGCACTGAGGGGGCGCACCGCCGGGAGGAGCCTGCGGCCTCCGCGTGCCGGTCGTGCTAACGCAGGCGCGTGGAGGTCCTCCTCGTCCGCCCGAGCGCAAACGAGCGGTTCGGCCTCGGGCCGTTCTTCCGAACCGAGCCGCTCGGCCTCGAGTACATCGCCGCGGCGCTGCGCGCGCGCGGTCACGGCGTCTCCATCGTCGACCTGCGCCTCGAGCGCGGCGTGCGTCGGGCCTTGCGCGCGCGCAGGCCGGCCGTCGTCGGCATCTCGGCGATCCACACCATCGATCTCCCGGCGACCTTGGCGCTCGCGCGCGAGATCAAGCGCGCGCGCCCCGAAGCGTTCGTCGTCGCCGGAGGCCACGGGGCGACGGCGAGCCTCGAGGCCTTCGAGGGCTCGGTCGTCGACGCGGTGTCGCTCGGCGCCGGCGAGGTGACCTTCCCGCGTCTGGTCGAGCTGCTCGCGAAGGGCCCGCTGCCGCGCGCGATCGAGGGGTTCCACCGCGTGGGCGGGCCGCTCCCCGCGCGCCTGCCCGGCAAGGCCGACGAGCGCATCGACCCCGAGCTGCTCCCCGCGCGCGATCTCGTCGACGCCTATCGCGGCGGCTATCGCTGCGTGCACCGCGCGCCCGTCTACGCGCTCGAGACCACGCGCGGCTGCCCCTACCGCTGCTCCTTCTGCGCCGTCGGCCGCAGCGGCGGCGCGACCTCGCGCGGGCTCGACGCGGTCGTGCGCGACTTCGAGCGCGTCGGCGGCGACATCTTCGTGGTCGACGATCTCTTCTTCTACCCGCGCGATCGCAGCCTCGAGCTCGCCGATCGCCTGAGGGCCGCGGGGGTGCGCAAGGACTGGCTGCTCGTGCAGACGCGCACCGACACGGTGGCGCGCAGCGCCGCGGTGCTCGAGAGGTGGCGCGAGCGCGCGGGCACCTTCGACCTGTTCATGGGCTTCGAGGCCGCGAGCGACGAGGGGCTCGGCAAGCTGCAGAAGGACGCGACGCTCGCCGACGCCGAGGAGGCGGTGCGCGTCGCGCGCGCGCTCGGCTTCGGCGTGACCGGCAACTTCGTCGTCGATCCCGACTGGATGGAGGCCGACTTCGAGCGGCTGTGGGCCACGCTCGAGCGGCTCAAGCTCGATCGCGTCGGCTTCACCGTGCTCACGCCGCTGCCCGGCACGCAGTTCTACGACGAGGTGCGGCCGCGCCTTCGCGAGCACGATTTCGCCCACTGGGACATGCACCACGTGCTCTGGGAGCCGCGGCTCGGCCGTCGGCGCTTCTACGAGCTCGTCGTCGCGAGCT
>JAJXTK010000541.1 GCA_021783935.1 Myxococcales bacterium
GACGACGGCGATTGGCTGCTCTTCAAGGGCTATCGCATCCAGCACAGCAACATCCTCGGCCCGTTCAAGGGGGGCATGCGCTTCCACGAGAGCGTCGCGCTCGACGATCTCAAGGCGCTCGCCGCCATGATGACCTTCAAGTGCGCGCTGATGCGCATCCCGTTCGGCGGCTCCAAGGGGGGAATCAAGTTCGATCCGCGCTCGGTCTCGCCCGGCGAGCTCCAGCGCGTCACGCGCCGCTTCACGCACGCCCTCGGCGGCAACATCGGCCCCGAGTACGACATCCCCGCGCCCGACGTCGGCACCAACGCGAAGATCATGGCGTGGATGATGGACACGTACATGAACATGGTCGGCAACGTGGAGAAGCAGTCGGTGAAGGGGGTCGTCACCGGCAAGCCCGTCGCCTCGGGCGGCATCCTCGGCCGCGAGAAGTCCACCGGCCAGGGGATCGTCCACTGCCTCACCGAGTGGGCCAAGGACAACGCCTTCCAGCTCGAGGGCTCGACCTACATCCTGCAGGGCTTCGGCAACGTCGGCAGCAACGTCGCCGTGCTCCTCGCGCGCCTCGGCGCCTCGTGCATCGCGGTCGGCGATCACACCGGCTACCTCGCCAACCCCGAGGGCTTCAACGCGCACAAGCTCCAGGACTACGTCCACGCGCGCGGCTCGCTGCAGGGCTACCCCGGCGGCAAGGTCATCTCGCGCGAGGAGTTCTTCGCGACGCGCGCCGACATCTTCCTCCCCTGCGCGCTCGAGAATCAGGTCGGCGAGGCGGAGGCGCGCACGCTCGACGTGAAGGTCGTGGTCGAGGGGGCGAACGGCCCGCTCAACCCCGAGGGGGAGCGCGTGCTGCTCGAGGACCGCATCGCGATCATCCCGGACATCCTCGCCAACAGCGGCGGCGTCACCGTCAGCTATTACGAGTGGATCCAGAACAAGCGCAGCGAGTCGTGGTCGCTCGAGGAGGTCGACGAGAAGCTCGAGCGCGTGATGAAGCGCGCCTACCGCGAGGTGGTGAGCTTCGCGCGCGAGAAATCGTGCGACCTGCGCGTCGCCGCCTACGCGCTCGCCCTGCAGCGCATCGAGTCGGTGTATCGCGAGCGCGAGATCTTCCCGTAGGTCGACCCCGGCGCGGCGACTACATCGCGCCGACGACCATCAGCCCCGTCGCGCCGGGCATCGGCACCACGCGCCAACTGAAGGAGTCGCACGGCGCGCGCCGAGGCTTCGCGAAATCGCGGCCGATCGACCAGCCGATGGCCTGCCCGAACAGCGCCCCCGCGACGACGTCCGAGAGCCAGTGGTGCTGGCCGACCAGCATGCCGGCGGCGATCGATCCGGCGAGGCCGTAGCTCGCCACGCCGACCCACACGTTGCCCGTCGACGCGGTCAACGACGCCGCGAGCGCCACGGCCGCGCCGGTGTGCCCCGAGGGCCAGGCGGTGCCCCGATCGAGGGTGAGCGGGCGGAAGGCGAAATCGCGCGGATCGTCGCTGTGGGTCGCGTCGCTGCCGGCGACGAGCGACGGGTAGGGCCTGCCGGTGAGCCACTTGAGGATCGTCACCGTCGTGACGCTCACGACGACGGCTTGGATCGACGCCGCGCCGGGCCGCCGGAGCGCGGGCACGTCGGCGAGCGCCCCGACCGCGTAGAGCGCGGCCGGCACGATCACCGGCGTGAGGTAGCCCGCGTCGACCGCGTACGTCGAGAACGGCGCGCGTTGCGAGCGGCCGAGGAACGCACGGCGCGTCGCGGCGTCGGCGCCCGTGAGCACCAGCGGCGGCGTCGCTGCGATGGCCAAGAGCTCGAGCGCGAGCGGCGCGCCGGTGAAGGCGTGCTCGAGGTGGTCGCCGAGACCGTCGATCGGGGTCGGCCGCGCGCCATCGGCGCGGGCCATGCCGCTGCCCGCGAGCGAGGCCGCGAGCAGCGCGAAGGCGAGCGGGATCGGGAGCGACGCGCGGACCACCGAGGTCGCAAGCGTACGCCCCATTCGACCCCGGAGACTCGTGCGTGCGGCTCGCTCGATCGCCTACTGCGCGTTGATATCCTTCGGCGGAACGAGGAAGAGCACCTGCCGCCGATCGCCGAGGCTGAAGGCGCCGGGCATGCCGACGACGTCGATGAACGCGCGGAACACCTGCGCGATCTGGGTCGGCACCACCGTGGTGTTCGTCTTCGGGTTGACCTCGAAGCAGACGCGGTTCGACTTGTTCGCCGGGACCTGGACGAACGTGTCGGCGACCCCGTCGCCGTTGGTGTCCCGGACCTTCGACGCTCCGACGGCCAGGCACCCCTCGGTCGCGTCCCCTTCGTCCATCGCGCGCAGCGACGCGATGAACTGCGTCGCGTCGACGCCGCCGGCGTTGGCCGAGTCGTTCGAGGGCACGGCGGTGATGTCGAGCTTGCTGCCGACGGCGATGGCGCTGATGGCGGTGACGACGGAGCCGGTGAGCGGCGAGCCGTCGGCGATGAGGAAGTTCAGCCGGCAGCTACCGCCGGGGCCGCTCGGCGCGCGGTTCGCGCCGCCTTGGCCGGTGGGGCACTGGCCCGCGCCGAAGGCCGACGGCGGCAGGTTGCTCGAGGTGGCGTCGGAGAGCGCGTTGGGCTGGTCTTCGACCACCGTCGAGGTGATCCCCGCGTTGTGCGTGTCGGTGATGCCGACGTAGCGGACGCTCTTCGACGTCATCGCGGTCGTGAGCGTCGCCGCCGACTGACCTCCCGACGGGTCGTGCCAGGGCGCGTCGGTGACGTTGACGACGATCGGAATCGAGCCCGGTCGGAAGTCGACGCCGCCGAAGAAGCCTGCGGGCGGCGTATGGGCTGCCGTCGCGCCCACCGCTTGGCCGGTGACGACGTGGAACATGGAGGCGATGTCGGCCTCGGGCGTGTCGCCGCCCCCGCCCGCGGACATCGCCCCCAACGCCGCCTGCACCGCAGTGACGGTCGTCGTGTCGGTCTGGCGGACCAGGACGAACCAGGCGTCGCCCGTGTCGCGGAAATCGACGACCCCCATGGCCACCGAGGGGATCTTGGCGACGAGCTGGGGCACCATCGCCGAGAGGTTGTTCTTCAGCGCGTTGATCGACGGGGTCATCGACCCGGTCGTGTCGACCGAGAACGCGACGTCTGCGTTCTTCAGGTCGGTCGCGAACCCGAGCACGCGCCTGCTGGGCGAGGGGGGGAGCTGGTAGGGGACGGTGAAGAAGAAGTCCTGCTGCGGGCCGCTGTTGCGCAGCTGGACGACGGTGAGGTTGGCGAGGGCCATCTGCCCCGCGCCAGCCGCGTGGACGAGGGTCGTCGCGACGAGCTTGCCGCTCGGCAGCGAGCTCGCAGACACGAAGCTCGGGCCCGAGAAGCCGCCGAGCGAGTTGTCGTCGAGCGTGAAGGTGACCTGGCTGCTCACGTCGGTCGACGTGCCGTCGGAGGCGTTGAGGATCGCCTTGTAGGTCTGCGTCCCTGGCGTCGGCGGCGTGGTCGCGGTGTCGAGGTAGACGATCGCGTTGCTCGGGGTCAGAGCGAGCGAGTTGATCGCGAACATCGTGTCGCCGTTGTCGGCGTCGCCGAGGCTCCACTGCGAGTCGGTCGCTCCGCCGTCGAGCGTGACGGGCTGACCTCGGTCGACCGCGTTCGAGCACCCGTTGGTGCCGAGGGCGGCGCACGCGCAAGCCAAGAAGGAAAGGCGACGAACGGCGCTCATGTCTCGCTCCTCCGGAGCACGTGTGGGTCGCCGAGCATGGTGGCGAGGGCCCGGCCAACGAAGCTCGGCGACGTGGGCGCGCGAGCTCGAGTGTTCATCCCTCCGAACACAGGCCGGAGGGTTCGTTCATCTTTCGGCATTGAGCGGGACCGTCAAGCGCCTTGATGATGATTTTTTTGCGTGGCGCGCGGGCGCAGCTCGCACACGCCGACTGTCACGCCGTCGTGCTGAACGCCCGCACACGATCGGTGCCGCGCCTACACGGGCCGCGGATGCCCGCCGCCCCGACGGGGGCGGGCTCGCCATGCGATGGTGCGCCCCCGTGAGCGCGCTCGAGGTCTCAGCGATCCTGCTAGCGACCACCGCGCTCGCGCTCTTGCTCTTCGCCCTGCGGCTGCGCGGCTTGCCGCGCGGGGTGTCGCTCGACTGGTGGCTGACGACGTTCGCGGTCGTGGTCGTCGGCGTCCTCGCGTTCGCGCTCGCGCGCGAGCTCGCGGGGGAGATCGCGCTGTCGTTCTTCCTGCTCGCGATCGTCGCGCCGATGCGCCTCGACGCCCGCGCGCTGCGTGCCGGGGCGCGCGGCGAGCTCGCGCGGGCAGAGCGGCTGGCCCGCTTGGCCGCGGTGCTCCACCCATTCGGGCTGATTCGGCGCAGGCCGTCGGCGCTCCGCTCCCTCGCGCGGCTTCGCGAGGGGGTGCCGCTCGACGACGCAGCGCTGCACGCCGTCGGCGCCAAGGACGATCCGATCCTCGCGGAGCTCTATCGCCTCGTCTCGTTCGACGCGCTCGGCGAGCCCTCTGCGCTGCTCGAGGCGCTGGCGGTGCCGAGCCGACGCCAGCGCATGCTCGTCCTCGGGCTCGGCGCGGCGTGGATCCGCGCCGTCGCGGAGCGCTGCGATCGCGGCGCCGTCGTCGACGCCATCCGCGCCGC
>JAJXTK010000021.1 GCA_021783935.1 Myxococcales bacterium
CCGCCCGTCACGATGTAGGCCTTGGACATGCGAATTTCCCCTGCGGCCGCGCGGCCGGGCGGGCATGTAGCACGACCTCTGCCAACCGCCCAACGCACCCGCGCTCGCCCTTCGGTGCGGCGCGGGCCGTGCTATTCGGACGATCAGCGATGCCCGCCTCGCCCAAGGTGTCCGTCATCATCGTGAGCTTCAACCGCTCGGCCGATCTGCGGCTCGCGATGCAGGCGATCGTCGCGTCGAGCCACCCGGACGTGGAGCTGATCGTCGTCGACAACGCCTCGAGCGACGACGCCGCCGACGTCGCCGAGTCGTTCGCCGGCGCCCGCGTCGCGCGCAACGCGAAGAACGTCGGCTTCGCCGAGGGGTGCAACCAGGGGCTCGCCCTCGCGAGCGGCGAGTACGTCGCGCTCGTGAACAACGACGCGGTCGTCGAGCGCACGTGGATCGAACAGATGGCGCGCTTCCTCGACGCGCACCCGCGCGCCGCCGCGGTCGGCAGCCGCACCTACTACTGGAACGACGACAACCCCGTCGGCAGCCACGAGGACGGCTTCTTCGGCTACACCACCGTCGATCCCGACACCGGCTTCACCGCGCCGACCATCGACCAGGACCAGCCCGAGCGCGCCGTCGCGACGCTCTCGGGCGCGGTCGTCATGATCCGGCGCCGCGCGATCGACGAGCTCGGCCCCACCTTCCTCGAGCCGACCTTCTTCGCCTACTACGAAGAGACCGACTTCTTCGCCCGCGCGCTGCGGCACGGCTGGACGCTGCACTACGTCTCGTCGCCCGCGAGCTGGCACCGCGTGCGCGCCTCCACGGCCACGACGCCGCAGGCCTACCACGACTGGATGGCGCGCAACCGCCGCCGGTACGCCCACCGCAACTTCGACGACGGCGCGCTCGCGCGGGTGCTCTCGAGCGCGCGTCGCGAGGCGCTGGGGCTGAAGCTCAAGGCGCGCGTCGCGAGCCTGTCGAACGACGAGAGGGCCCGGCTCGCCGCGCTCGACTGGGTGCGCGAGAACGCCTCGCTGCTGAAGGCGCAGCGCGCGGCGCTGATGGCCACCGGCGAGAGCTACCAGGCGCGCGTCGCCGAGATCGAGCGGGCCGCGCGCACGGCGGCCACGCTCTCTGCCCAATCGCTCGTGTCGATCGTCATCCCTTGCTTCAACTACGGGCGCTTGCTCGGCGAGGCGATCGAGTCGGCGCTCGCCCAGACCCACCGCGAGATCGAGATCGTCGTCGTCGACGACGGCTCGACCGACGACACCGCCGCGGTCGCCGCGCGCTACCCGGTCCGCTACGTCCGCCAGCGAAACGCAGGGGTCGGCGCGGCCCGAAACCGCGGGGCCTCCGAGGCCCACGGCGACGCGATCGTCTTCCTCGACGCCGACGACGTGCTCGCTCCGACCTACGTCGAGCGCTGCCTCGGCGCGCTGATCGAGGCCGCGCCCGACGTCGCCTACGCCTACACGCAGATGGAGTACTTCGGCGATCGAGTCGGCGTCCACCCCGCGGGCCCCTTCTCGCGGCGGCGCGTCCTGCGCGGCAACCTCGTCAACGCCTCGGCGATGATCCGCACGGCGGCGTTCCGCCACGCCGGCGGCTTCTCGCGCGACTTCCGCGTCGGCTGGGAGGACCACGAGCTCTGGGTGCGGCTGTTGTCGCTCGGCTTCGGCGGCACCTTCGTGCCCGAGCCGCTGTTGCGCTATCGCCGCCACGGCCGCACGCGCAACACGCTCTCTGAGCAGCAGCTTCGGGATCTCGACTGGCAGGTATGGTGGCGCCACCCGCGGCTGTACTGGGGGAGGATCGCGACGCACCCGCTCCGGCTCGCGCGGGCGCTGAAGCCGCCGGCCGATCGGCGCCCCGCCCGATGAGCCCAGCCGCGCACGAGCTCTTCGCCGTGTTGGCGGTGATTTTCGTCGCCACGGTGGTCCGCGCCGCGCTCGGGTTCGGCGAGGCGCTGGTGGCGGTGCCGCTGCTCGCGCTGGTCCTGCCGATCGAGCAGGCCACGCCGCTGGCGGCCCTGGTGTCGGTCACGGTCGCTGCGATCATCGTCGCGCGCGACTGGCGTGGGGTTCATCTCGGCAGCGCCGCGCGGCTCGTCGCCGCCTCGCTCCTCGGCATCCCTTTGGGGCTGCTGCTCCTGACGCGCGTGGCCGAGCCGGTGGTCAAGGCGATCCTCGGCGCCGTGATCATCACGTTCTCGGCGTTCGCCGTGTTTTCTCGGCGGCCGCCCGAGCTGAAGGACGACCGGCTCGCCTGGCTGTTCGGGCTCGGGGCGGGTGTGCTCGGCGGCGCCTACGGCATGAACGGCCCGCCGCTCGTCGCGTACGGCACCTTGCGCCGATGGTCTCCCGAGCAGTTTCGCGCGACGCTCCAAGGCTACTTCTTGCCGGCGAGCGCGGTCGGCGTGCTCGGCTACTGGATGGCGGGGCTGTGGGTGCCGGCGGTGACGCGCTACTACCTCTTGTCGCTGCCGGTGATCCTCGCGGCCATCGCCGTCGGTCACGCGGTCTTCCGCCGCATGAACGTGCGGGCCTTCGCCGCCAGCGTGCGCGTCGGCCTCGTCGCGATCGGCGCGGTGTTGCTGGCGCAGGCGCTGCGGCGATGACGTCCGTCGGCGGGTCGTCGGGCCTCGCGCGCCTCGCTAGCCGACCGACGCCGCGCGCTGGCGCTTCGGGATGAGCGCCAGGGTGTCCTTGAGCATCTGGCGATCGATGACGAGCACCACGGCCGCGAAGAGCGCTAGCAGGCCGCCCATGCCCGCGACGAGGCGCGGCCAGGTCACCACCCACGGCTTGAGCGCGAAGTGCGAGGCGAGGCCCACCGCGACGCCGCCGACGATCGCGCCGCGCACGCGCGGCCAGAGCTTGGCCTTGGGGATCAGCTTCTTGGTGACGAAGATGATGACGACGTTGCCGATGACGACGTGCACGCTGTAGCCGACGGCGAAGCCGAGCATGCCCCAGCGCGGGGTCGCGATGGCGACCATGATCCAGTTGAAGATCGTCCACGACAGCGCGATGCGCCAGAACACGCCCGGCTTGTTCATGGCGTCGAGGGCCGCGGCGATCAGCGGCGAGAGGAAGCCGATCGAGATCGCCGCCGAGAAGACGTAGAGCACCGGCACCGCCGGCAGCCACTTGGCGGTGAAGACGATGACCGTGACGTTCGGCCCGAGCCCGAGGAAGAGGCCGACGAAGAAGAGCGTGCCCATCACGCAGACCTGCACCGAGCGGGTCAGCGACTGCGCGAAGAGCTCCTCGTCGGTCTGGAAGCGGCTGAGGAGCGGGAAGGTCACGCGCGCCATGATCTCGACGAGCTTGAGCGGGAAGTACGCCGTGGTCTGCGCCCAGGAGATGAGCCCGAACGCCTTGGTGCCCAGCGCCGCGCCCGCGTAGATCGGCATCGTCGCGCCGTTGACGAAGCCGATGAGCCCCTTGACCTGGTAGGAGACGCCGTAGCGCACGATCGGCCGTAGCAGCGGCCAGTCGAAGCTCACGCGCGGGCGCCAGGGGTGCAGCGCGTAGGCGAGCACCACGCCGATGATCCCCTCGGCGAGCACGCCCATCACGAGCGACCAGACGCCGTGCCCCATGAGCGCGAGCACCACCGTCGCCGCGTAGAAGCCCGTCTGCCGCACGACCTCGAGCACGGCGAGCCGGCCGAATTTCAGCTCGCGCTCCATCAGGATGCTCGGCACCACGCGCGCCGAGACCAGCAGCAGGTTGAGCGACATGACGCGCACGAGCCAGGCGTAGCCCGACGGCAGATCCCGCCAGAGCAGGCCCATGCCGCGCGCGCCGAGCACCAGGGCGCCCACTATCACCAGCGAGACGCCCATCTGGAAGCCGAACACGCTCGCGAGCTCGCGCTCCTTCGGCGGCTGCTTCTTCTGCACGAGCGCCGCGCCGAGCCCCGCGTCGCCGAAGAAGGCGAAGAAGGCGAGCGCGAACTGCAGGACCCCGAAGACGCCGAAATCGCGCGGATCGAGCTTGCGCGCGAGGACGATGTTGCAGGCGAAGATGACGACCTGCAGGACGATCGTGCGCGCGATCATCGCGATCGCGCCGAGCATCGCGCGGCGCTTGTAGAGGGCCGCCTGCTCGGCGCCGAGCGCGTCGGCGTCGCCGCCCCCCTCGAGCGGCGCGTTCGTCGGCTCAGCGTTCACGGAACGAGCGCTCCCACGGACCGCCGCCCCGCTGGACGAGCGGCGCGCGCGAGCGCGCGGCGGGGGCTCGGGGCCGCCGTCGCTCCGCGCCGTCGCGCTCGCCTACGTGCCATCGCGTCATGCCTTACCGTGAATGGGGCAGGCGACCAAGATTCGCCCGGCAGAAGGCGCTCCGCTGCGCGCGGCGCGCGAAAAGACCCAAAAATTCGAGCGTCTGCCTGCCGCGACCGGCCGATCGCCACGGCTCGGATCGACTCGCAGGCCGTTGAGAAACGACCTGCGGAGACCGTGAACGTCAGCAGGCGGTGGTCGATCGCGCGGGAAATCGCGGCGTGACCCGGGAGAGGATCGGCCGGCCTCGGAGAAACTCCACAGCCTGGTGGGGAGGCCGAGGCCCGGGCCGTCCTCGAGATGCCCCTGAGGGTACCGAAAGCCGGCCGACATCTTCGTTTACTGGCGACCGAACGGGACCTGACGTAATGCTCGGCAAACGTCCCGCGGACGGGGCGTTTGCGCGGCCTTGGTCGCGCCCTTGCTTACCTCTTCTCGGGATGTCGATGACGCTGCCGCCCGCACGCCTCGTCTGCGCCGCCCCCCCCGCGGGCCTGGCGCGGCGCCGCTCCTCCCTCCTGCCCCTCGGCGCGCGCGAGTAGCCGATGCAGTCGCCCCGACCTCGCGCGAGGGACTCGCTACGAGAGGCGTTCGCGCGCTCGGCCGAGCGGGCGCGTCGCGCGTCCGACGTCGCGCTGCGAGGTCTCGGCATCCTCCGCGGCGGCCGCGGCTCGATCCCCGCGCCGCCGCCGATGACCCTCGAGGGGGCGCTGCGCGAGATGCGCGAGCAGCCGCTCACGCTCCTCGCGCCCGAGGCGCCGCGCGTCTCGATCGTGATCGCGGCGCACGGGTTCGTCGAGCACACCTGGGCGTGCCTGCGCTCCATCGCCGAGCACTGCGCGCAGCTCGCGCCCGAGGTCGTCGTCGTCGACGACGTGCCGAGCGAGGCGACGTTCGAGCTCGCCGCCGCCGCGGTCGGCGCCAAGATCCTCACCGGCGTCGAGGCGCTCTCCCGCGCGCGCGCGCTCAACCTCGGCGCGGCCGAGGCGCGCGGCGAGCTCCTGGTCTTCCTCTCGCAGGAGGCGATCGCCAGCGCCGACTGGCTCGACTGGCTCGTGCGCACGTACGCCGAGGATTCGAGCGCGGGGATCGTCGGCTCGAAGATCCTCCTGCCGAACGGCGATCTCGCGAGCGCCGGTGGGGTCGTGCTGCGCGACGGCACCGTGTTCGACCTCGGTCGCCTCGCCGATCCTCAGGACGATCGCTACAGCTACCTGCGCGAGGTCGACTTCTGCTCGGGCGCGAGCCTCCTCGTGCCGCGCGCGCTCTTCTGGGAGCTCGGCGGCTTCGACGAGCGCGCGGGCGCCGGCGTCCACGACGACGTCGACCTCGCCTTCCGGGTGCGCGCGGCGGGGCGTCGCGTGCTCATGCAGCCCCTCTCGCGCGCGCTGCGCTACGAGGGGCTCACGGCCCCCGACGACGGCTCGACGAGCGGCGCGCTCGACGAGGGGCGCGCGGCCTTCCTCACGCGCTGGGGGAACGAGCTTGCGAGCTGCCCGGAGCCGTCGAGCGACCTCGAGCTGCGCAAGCACCGCGGCGTGCGGCGTCACGTGCTGGTGGTCGACGAGCAGGTGCCGCTCACCGATCAGGACTCGGGCTCGCGCCGCATGGACGCGCTGCTCGTGCTGCTCCAGGGCGCGGGCGATCAGGTCACCCTCTACGCCGAGCTGCAGCCCTGCCCCGAGCCGTACACCTCCTCGCTGCGCAGCCGCGGCGTCGAGGTGCTGACCAACGTCTACGCGCGCGGCCTGCGCGAGCACCTGCAGCGCTACGGCGCGCGCTACGAGGTCGTGGTCCTCAGCCGCGCCGACATGGCGAGCAAGTACCTCGCCGACGTGCGCCGCTTCTGCCCGAGCGCGCTCGTCGCCTTCGACACGGTCGATCTCCACTACCTGCGCGAGCAGCGCACCGCGGAGCTGGAGCACAGCGAGTCGCTCCGCCGCGCCGCCGCCGCGCGCAAGGAGCAGGAGCTCGGGCTCACGCGCGCCGTCGACGTCACGCTCGTCGTCAGCGACATCGAGCGGCGCATGCTGCTCGCCGAGCGCCCGCAGCTGAACGTGGAGGTCGTTTCGAACGTCCACCGCATCGTCGGCAGCCGCACCCCCTTCGAAGATCGCAGCGGCGTGCTGTTCGTCGGCTGCTATCGCCACCCGCCGAACGTCGACGCGATCCAGTGGTTCGTCGAGGACATCTGGCCCTGGGTGCGCGCGCGGCTGCCCGGCGTGCGGCTGCACGTCGTCGGCACCGATCCGCCGCCGCAGGTGCTCGCGCTCGCGCGCGCGGGGGTCATCGTGCATGGCTGGGTGCGCGATCTCGCGCCGCTGCTCGACGGCGCGCGCATCTCGATCGCGCCCTTGCGCGTGGGCGCCGGCGTGAAGGGCAAGGTCAACGAGGCGATGAGCTACGGCGTGCCCGTGGTCGCGACCTCGATCGCCTCCGAGGGGATGAACCTCGTGCACGAAGAGGACGTGCTCATCGCCGACCAGGCGCGCGCCTTCGCCGCGGAGATCGTGCGGCTGCACGAGGACCGCGCGCTGTGGGAGCGGCTGTCGGCGGGGGGCATCCGCAACGTGCAGGCGCATTTCGGCGAGGACGTCGCGCTCGCCGCGCTCGAGCGCGCGCTCAACCCGTCGCGCCGCTCGCGGCCGGGCGAGCTCTGATCGCGGCGCGCGGGCTCCGTCGCGCTCACACGGTGAACGCGCGCGCCAGCGAGTCGCGCCAGTCGGGCAGCGCGAGGCCGAAGCGCGCGCCGAGCTTGCCACAGTCGAGCGGCGCGCTGGCGGGGCGCCGAGCCGGCAGCGGATAGGCCGACGTCGGCACCGGCTCGATCGATCGCACCTTGTGCTCGTGCTTGGCGGGATCGAGCTCGATCGCGGCGCGCGCGAGCTCGAAGCGCGAGCACGCCCCGGCGCCGGCCGCGTGGTAGACGCCGCGCGCGTCGGAGAACGCCCGGTGCACGTCGGCCCGCGCGCCGTAGGCGATGAGCGCGGTGATCTCGGCGAGATCGCGCGCGCTGGTAGGGCAGCCGACCTGATCGTCGACCACCTTGAGCACCTCGCGCTCGCGGGCGAGCTTGAGCATCGCCGAGACGAAGCTCTTGCGCCGAAGCGACCATACCCAGGCCGTGCGCAGCACGATCGCCGGCGCGTCGAGCTCCGCGAGCGCGCGCTCCCCGGCGAGCTTCGATTCGCCGTACTTGCCGAGCGGGTTCGGCGCGTCGTCCTCGCGGTAGGGGCGGCCGGTCGTCCCGTCGAACACGAAGTCGGTCGAGTAGTGGAGCAGCGCCCCGCGCGCGCGCTTCATCTCCTCGCCGAGGAGCGCCACCGCGTGCGCGTTCACCCGCAGCGCCCCCTGCTCGTCCTGCTCGGCGCGGTCGACCTCGTTGTACGCGGCCGCGTTGACCACCAGATCGGGCGCGACCCTGCGCACGAACGCGCGCAGCGCGTCGAGGTCGCCGACGTCGACGTCCGCGAGATCGGCGCCCACCACCTCGCCGAAGCACGCGAGCGGCGCCATCACCTCCGAGCCGACCTGACCCTTGCAGCCGAGCACGAGTGTCTTCACGGCACCGCGGATAGCCGCGGCGCGGCGCGGCTGGAAGCGGCCACGTCACACCCGCACCCGGTAGCGTTCGATCGGCGCACCGAGGGTAGACTCGGCCGAGCGCCCGATGCTCCAAGCCTACTTCTCCGACCCCGAGCTGCTGCGGCGTCTGCTCACCCAGGAGCGCCCGCCCGCCTCGCCGCTCGTCTCGGTCGTCATGCCGACCTTCGACGAGCGCGAGACGATCCGCTCGATCACGCTCGCCGTGCTCGCGAGCTCGGTGCGCTCGCTCGAGCTGGTGATCGTCGACGACGGCTCCACCGACGGCACGCGCGAGATCCTCGATCGCGAGATCGCCAAGCTCGAGCGCGTGCGGGTGCTGCACCACGCGCACAACCGCGGCCGCGGCGCCGCGATCCGCACCGGCCTCGCCGCCGCGCGCGGCGAGCTCGTGATCGTCCAGGACGCCGATCTCGAGTACGACCCAGGCGACTACCCGCGCCTGCTCGAGCCGCTGCTGCTCGACCTCGCCGACGTGGTCTACGGCTCGCGCTTCCTCGGCGGCGCGCGCCGCGTCGAGAACTTCTGGAGCTCGGTGGCCAACCGCGTGATCACCACGACGTCGAACGTCGTCACCGACCTCGGCCTCACCGACGTCGAGGGGGGGCACAAGGCGCTGCGCCGCGCGCTCTTCGACGCGCTGAAGCTCGAGGAGGAGCGCTTCGGCTTCGCGGCCGAGCTGACCGCGAAGCTCGCGCGCCAGCACGCGCGCATCTACGAGGTGCCGGTCACCTACCGGGGGCGCGGCCGGCAAGAGGGCAAGAAGCCGGGGGTGATGGACGCGCTGCGCACGTTCTACTGCATCGGCAAATACGGGCTCGCGCGGCGCGGGTGAGGGTCGACGCGGCTCCCTGGATCGAGCAGATGCGAGCATGGATGCCGTCGCTCGCCCGCCTGCGCTCGCTCCTCGACCGTGTCGTGGCCCTGGTTCGGACCCCCGCGAGCGCGCCCGCTCCGCAGGCCGCCGGAGCGCCGCCGATGCCGACCCGCGAGCAGGCGCTCGCCGACATGCACGTGCGGCCGATCGCGTTCGCCCGTGTCGACGCGCCGCGCGTGTCGATCGTCATCCCGACCTACGGCAAGCTCGAATTTACCTGGGCGTGCCTGCGATCGATCGCCGAGCACTGCGCGGGGCAGTCGTTCGAGGTCATCGTGGTCGACGACGCGGGGCCGGACGATCCCGCGCCGCTCGAGGCCGCGGCGCGCGGCGTGCGCTTCTTCCGCAACGAGAAGAACCTCGGCTTCATCGGCGCCTGCAATCGCGGCGCCGCCGAGGCGCGCGGCGACTTCCTTCTCTTCCTCAACAACGACACGCGCGTGCAGCCAGGGTGGCTCGAGTGGCTCCTCTGGACCTTCGACGAGATGCCCGACGTCGGTCTCGTCGGCTCGCGGCTCGTCTTACCCGACGGCACGATGCAGGAGTCGGGCGGCATCGTCTTCCGCGATGGATCGGCCTGGAATTATGGGCGCCGTGGTGATCCCGACGATGACCGGCACCTGTACCTCCGCGACGTCGACTACTGCTCCGGCGCGAGCATCATGCTCCGCCGCGCGCTCTTGGAGCGGCTCGGAGGCTTCGACGCGCTCTACGCGCCCGCGTACTACGAGGACACCGATCTCGCGTTTCGCGTCCGGCGCGAGGGGCTGCGCACCGTCATCCAGCCGCTCTCCTGGATCACGCACTACGAGGGGATCTCCTCGGGCACCGACGTGAGCGTCGGCACCAAGCGCTACCAGGTGCTCAACCACGAGAAGTTCTTCGCGCGCTGGAAGGACGTCCTCGCGAGCGCGGGCGAGCACGGCGTCGACATCGAGCGGCAGAAGGAGCGCAAGATCCGGCGGCGCGTGCTCGTCGTCGCGGCGCGCCTCCCCTCGGCGACCCTGGTGCAGTCGCTCACGCGCGCGCACGACGTGAAGATCACGCTGTGGCCGGTGGGCGAGCACGCGCCGGGTGCGCTCGACCAGCTGCGGGCGCGTGGGGTCGAGCTGCTCACGCGCCGCTACTCGGGATCGCTCGAGGTGCATTTGGATGCCGCGGGTGGACTGTACGACGCGACGTTCGCCGCGACCGACGTGCCCACGAAGGTTCGCGAGGCCGTGCGCGCCCGTCGCGCCCTCGGGCCGCTCGTCACCGGGGATCTTCCGCGCCTCGACGATGCCGACGCCGATGCCGTCGCCGTGCTTTCGCGCGCGCTCGCGGGCGACGCTTCGCAGACGTTCGGCTCGCGTTCGTCGACGATGACGGCTAGTCGAACGCCCATGGTGCTTCGGCGGGTGTTCCACAGGCTTCGCGCCCAGAATCGCAGCGCGGCCGACCGGCGTGCACCCGCGTTCCCGGATGGGCACTTCTATTCGGCGACCATCGATGCCGACGAGGTTCGCCGGGATGCGAATCGAATCTGGCCGACGTCTCCGAACGTCCTCGGCATCGACTTCCGGGCGGAGCAACAACTCGCGCTCTTGCGCACGTTCCCCGAACTGCTCCGTGAGTTCCACTTTCCGAAGGCGTCGCAGACCTCCGACGAGAGCGCCTTCTTCGATGGGAACTCGCAGTTCGTCGGCTTCGACGGGCGCGCTCTCTTCGCGATCTTGAGGCGTACCGCGCCCAAGCGCGTCATCGAGGTCGGATCCGGCTACTCGTCGCTGCTCACGGCGGACGTCAATCGACGCTTCTTCGGCGGTTCGATCGACTTCACCTGCATCGAGCCGTACCCGCGCGCCTTCCTCGAGCGCGGGATCTCTGGCGTCTCACGGTTGATTCGAAAGCGCGTGCCAGACGTGCCCGTCGAGATCTTCGCGGAGCTCGGTGAGTCCGACGTGCTCTTCATCGACTCGTCGCACGTCTCGAAGACGGGGAGCGACGTCAACCACCTCGTCTTCGAGGTCCTGCCTCGCCTGCGCGTCGGCGTGATCGTCCACTTCCACAACATCTTCCTGCCGGACGACTATCCGCGCGAGTGGGTCGTCGACGAGCGCCGAGGCTGGAACGAGCAGTATCTCCTGCGCGCGCTGCTCATGCACTCGACCGCCTTCGAGGTCGTCCTCGGCACCTATTACCTCGCGAAGCTGCATCCTCGCGAGGTGGCGGCCGCGCTCGGCGGCAATGCCGGCGGTTGCGGGAGCTTCTGGATAAGGCGCGTCGGCTGACGCGACGTCGTGGTGGTCGGCGCGCGCGCCGGAGTGCGGCTTCACGCGCCAGGCCTCTCACGCGCTCGGAGGCACTACGGCGTGCTCTGTTCGATGACGCCGAATCCCCAGGGGTAGCCCGTGTACTTCCAGCCAGTCCACGTCTGTCCTGAGGAGTTTCGGACGAACACGTCGAGGTTGTTCGGCGTGCGCGCCGTGAGACCGAGGTTGGCCCCGGCGCTCGCGATGCCCGTTTGGCTCGCCAGGCTCATCGTCCAGCCCGCCGTCTGCCCGCGCCAGGCATAGTCGTAGATGCCGCCATTCGTGCCGACGAAGAGCACGTCGATGCTGCTCGAGGAGCGCGATACGGACGCGACGGCGCCGCCCGGCTTCGCGGGGTAGATCGAGCCGAGCGGCGAGGTCACCCAGGAGGTCGTCGTCCAGTACGCCGTACAACTCGTTCGGGCGCAGTCCCAGGACATGGACGCTCGCGACGCTCCGCCGGGAGGGTCCTCGCGATGCGAAGCGTACCCCTGTGGGGTGATTGGCTACGAGTCCGGGCTCAGCGCCGCGGCGGATCGATCGCGCGCTTCCAGTCACCCACGCGCCGCAGCGTCGTCGCGCGCAGGTGATGCCAGCGCTCGAACGCCACGAGCTTCGCGGTCGTCGCCGTCTCCGCGAGCTCGGCGAGGAACTTCCTCTCGTCCCAGCTGCGCCCTCGCACGACCTCGCGCGCCTGCGCGAGCAGCGCTTTGAAGGCCTTCTCGAGCTCCTCTTCGATGGCGCGCTTCACGACCCGCCCTCCATCAGCCCCTTGCGACGCAGCGCGCGGCGGTACTCGCCCTCCATTGCCTCGGCGACGGCCGGCCACGCGTGCGTCCTGCGAACCAGCTCGCGACCCGCCGCGCTCAAGCGCGCTTGCAGCGCCGGCGCGTCGAGCAGCGCGAGCGTCTTCTCCGCGAGCTCGTCGGGCGTGTCGCCGAGCATGATGTGCTCGCCGTCGCGCGCGTCGATCCCCTCGGCGCCGATGCGCGTCGCGAGCACCGGCACGCTGGCCGCGAAGGCCTCGAGGATCTTGATGCGTACGCCGGCGCCTTGGCGGATCGGTGCGACCAGGGCCGTGGCTCGCGCGTACTCGGCGTCGAGATCGTCGACGAAGCCTCGCACCGTAACCCGCGGATCGGCCGCGAGCGCGCGCACCGCCTCGGGCGGCTCGGCGCCGACGATCGTGAGCGTGACATCCGGCCGCACGCGGTGGACGCGCGGCAGCACCTCGCGCGCGTACCAGGTGATCGCGTCGGCGTTCGGCGCGTGCGGGAAGAAGCCGATGAACAACAGCGACGCGGGCTCGGGCCTGCGCGTGAGCTTGCCGAGCCGATCGACCTCGATGCCGGTGCGCGTCGCGCTCGAGACGTGCGTCGAGCGGCCGAGGTAGCCCCCGAGCAGCGCGCCGTCGTGCGCGCTAACCGGGAAGACGACGTCGCAGCGCGCGAGCGCGGTGAGCTCGTGGTGGAACATCCGCAGGTACTCGGCATGGGCCTCCTTCGCGGCCTTTGCGTCGGCCTCGGCGAGCGCGCGTCGGTACTGCGAGACGAACGCGACGTCGTGCGCGGTCACGCACGAGACGGCGCGCGGCGCTGGGGCGCCGAAGGAGGCGAGCTGCGTGTACTCGATCTGCAGCACGTCCGGATCGCGCCGGGCGATCACCTCGTCGAGCGCCGAGCGAAGCTCCGGCATCTCGAAGAGCGCGACCCCGAGCGGCGCCGCGCGACGGCGCTCCTTGGCGAGCGCGCGCTGCGGGCGCACGAGCAGCTGCACCTCGGCGCAGAACTCGCGGAGGGGCGCCGCCGCGTCGACCCACTCCTGCGAGTCGACGAAGCCAACGACGGAGATCTCGTTCCCTCTGCGGTGGAGCTCGCGCATCGCGTGGTAGATGAGCGTCCCGCCCCCGTGCTGCACGGGCATGAACTGGTAGGGCGTGACGAACACGATCCGCAGCGGCGCGCTCGCTGCGAGCCGCTTGGCGGGCTCGGCGCGCTCCGCGCCCGTCCGGCCGATCCAGTCCGCGTCCCACTGCGCGTGCTTCGCGATCACGTCGGGGGCGGCGTGGAGGGTGCGGACGAGTTGGCGCAGACCGTGGAACATGGGCGCGAAGAGAAGGGGAAGGGGGGTGGGCGAGACCCTAGCACGCGCCCGACGGGTTCCAGCCTGAGGTTCGGCGCGCCGAAGACGCCCGGAAAACGCGGCGCTGCCCTTGCGCGCCAGGTCTCGTCTCGGTACGGATTCGCCCCGATGTCCAACGAATCCGCCGCAGAAGCGACGGCTCAACAGTCTGCCGAGGTTGATCCCATCGAGAAGGTCGGCCTCGGTCTCTATCACGGCCAGCCGCGCCACGAGGTCGTCGATCGCATCCCGCGCGGCACGCGGCGCCTGCTCGACGTCGGCTGCGCCAACGGGGCGTTCGGCATGACCGTGAAGGAGCGGCTCGGTGCGGAGGTCTGGGGCATCGAGATCCACGAGCCCGCCGCGCGCGTCGCGCAGAAGCGGCTCGATCGCGTGCTGATCGGCGACGCGCTCGCGTCGATGGCCACGATGCCCGAAGGGCACTTCGACTGCGTGACGTTCAACGACGTGCTCGAGCACCTCGTCGACCCCGAGGCGCTCTTGCGCGAGACCAAGAAGCACCTCGCGCCCGGTGGCGTCGTGATCGCGTCGATCCCTAACGTCCGGCACTGGGAGGTCCTCTACAACCTCGTGTGGAAGGGCAACTTCGACTACGCCGACTGGGGCGTGCTCGATCGCACGCACCTGCGCTTCTTCACGATCAGGAGCATCGCCAAGCTCTTCGATGCGGCGGGCTACCAGCTGCGCGCCGCCGATGGCATCAACGGCCCGCAGACGGCGCGTGGCCAGCGCATGGCGCGTTGGCTGCCGAAGTCGCTCGCCGACGTCCAGTGGCTCCAGTTTCTGTGCACCGCCGTGCCGCGTTGATCGCATGAGCGTCAAAGTCGTCCCGCTCTACTTCCCGCAGCTCCACGCGATCCCGGAGAACGACGCCTGGTGGGGCAAAGGCTTCACCGACTGGGACAACGTCCGCCGCGGCACGCCCGGGTTTCCCGGGCATCACCAGCCGCGCGTCCCGCTCGGCGGCAGCTACTACGACCAGTCGAAGCCCGAGGTGATCCGCCGCCAGGTGGAGCTCGCGAAGGCGCACGGCATCCACGCCTTCTGCCACTACCACTACTGGTTCGACGGCAAGCAGCTGCTCGAGACGCCGACCAACCTGTTCATGGCGGCGAAGGATCTCGACTTCCACTTCCTGCTCGCGTGGGCCAACGAGACGTGGTCGAAGCGCTGGGACGGCCTCGATCACCACATCCTGCAGCTGCAGACGCACCCGCCCGACAAGGCGCGCTGGGAGCTGCACTTCCAGTACCTGATCAAGGCGTGGACCGACGAGCGCTACCTGCGCATCGACGGCAAGCCGGTGTTCCTGATCTACCGCTCGACGAAGATCCAAGAGCTCGCGAACATGCTCGACTACTGGAAGGAGCGCGCGCACGCGTACGGCCTCCCGGGGCTCTACTTCTGCGCGATCGATCAGAGCCGCCCGCCGCCGCCGGAGCTGTTGCCGCTGTTCGACGCGGTCATGCTCTTCCAGCCGTTCGTCTCGTACTTCGGCAGGCTGCAGCAGCCGGAGCCGTGGGAGGTGCGCGCGGTCGCTGAACTCCGCAGGCGCACGCCGCGCTTCGCCGATCCGCTCATGCAGAAGCTCGCGGACCGGGTCGCCAAGCCCACGCTCGTCGACTACGACGCGGTTTGGAAGGAGATCGTCGAGGCGCCGCGTTCTGGCAGCTACACCGAGCTCCTCGGCGGCTTCGTCGATTGGGACAACACGGCCCGCTACCGAAACCGCGCGACGGTCTACGTCGGCGCGACGCCGCACCGCTTCGAGTACTGGATGAAGCGCCTGCTCGAGCGCGCGAAGGAGAACCGCGAGCAAGAGCAGCTCGTGTTCATCAACGCGTGGAACGAGTGGTCCGAGGGCGCCTACCTCGAGCCCGACGAGCGCAACGGCCACGGCTGGCTCGAGGCCCTCTCACGCGCAATCGTCGCGGCGAACCAGCCCGCGCACCGGGCGGCGGAGCCTAGCAGGCCGTTAAGAAACGGCCTGTGGAAACGGTGACCGTCAGCAGGCTGTGGTCGATGGCGCGGGAGATCGCGGCATGACCCGGGAGAGGATCGGCCGGTCTCGGAGAAACTCCACAGCCTGCTAGGCAGCTCTCGGGTTCGTGATGCGCTCGCGCCAGCGCTCGCTCTCGGGCGGGCCAGCGCGCAGCGCCCTCGCGGGCACGGTGATCGCTCACCGCTCGACGAACGCCACCTCGTCGAGGATGAGGTACGACCCGACTTGGTAGCGCGGATCGTTCTTGGCGACGCGGACGACCGTCGTGTCGTGCACCCAGTGGTGCTCGACGTGCGCCTCCATGGTCCCCTCGGCCACGGCGCACGAGAAGACGTAATCGCCGTTGCGGATGCGCGGGAAGGTGAAGTCGAGGCTCGCGACGATCGTGTCGCCTGCGCGCCGCTTCGCGGGCCGGTAGCCGTACACGAAGCTGTTCACGTTGATGAGCTGATTGCCGTAGCTGTCCTTTAACAGCAGCCCGTAGATCAGCTGGTCGAGATCGCGCTGGAAGCGCACCTCCATGCGGAAGGAGACCTCCTCGCCCCCTTCGAGCATGCTCAGCGCGCGCCCCGTCTTCCGATCGACGAACGCGACGCGCAGGATCTCCGCGCCGCGATCGCCGAACGACGAGCACGACCTAACGTCCGTCCACGCCTCGCTCGCCTCGGCGAGCTGCTTCGGCGCCGGTGCGGCGGCCTGCTCGGTCGACGCGTCGAAGGCCATGTACGCGGTGTATTCGCGCACGACCTCCGCGGGCACGCCGTCGCGCTCGACGCGCCCGTCCTTGAGCCAGATGCAGCGATCGCAGAAGTTGAGGACCGCGCCCGTGTCGTGCGAGACGAAGAGGATGGTGACGCCGGCCTCCTTGAACGCCTTGATCTTCCGGTAGCACTTCTGCTGAAAGCGCATGTCGCCGACCGAGAGCGCCTCGTCGACGATGAGGATCTCGGGGTCGACGTGGATCGCGACGGCGAAGGCGAGCCGCACGAACATGCCGCTCGAGTAGCTCTTGACCGGCTGCCGCGCGTAGTCGCCGATGTCGGCGAACGCGAGGATGTCGGGGAGCTTCTTCTTCATCTCCTCCTCGCCGATGCCGAGGATGGCGCCGGTGAAGAAGACGTTCTCGACCCCCGTGATCTCGGGGTTGAACCCCATGCCGAGCTCGAGGAGCGCGGAGATGCGCCCCTGCACGACGACGTTGCCGCTCGTCGGCGTGAGCACGCCGGTGACGATCTTGAGCAGCGTCGACTTGCCCGAGCCGTTCTTGCCGATGATGCCGATCGCCTCGCCCTTCGGGACCGAGAAGCTCACGCCGTCGAGCGCGTGGAAGTCCTGGTGGTACTTGCGCCGCAGCGGGTGGATCGCCTCGAGCAGCCGGTGGCCTGGCTTGTCGTAGAGCTGATAGACCTTCGTCAGCTTCTCGACGGTGATCGACTTCGGCGTGGGCATCGCTCGCGGCGCCTCAGAGCACGTCGGCGAAGTGCGGACGAAGCCGCGTGAAGAGCGCGTAGCCGATCACGTGCAGCCCGAGCGCGATCGCCCAGAAGTAGAGCGACAGGTGCGGCTTCTGCCAGAACCAGCGGCCGACGAGCAGGCTGTCGCGCATGCCGTCTACCAGGTAGTAGAGCGGGTTGAGCTTCAGCGCCCACCGAAAGCGCGCCGGCGCGTTGCCGAGCTGCCAGGCGACCGGCGTGAGCCAGAAGATGAACTGGATGCTCACCGCGATGGCGTTGTTCAGGTCGCGCAGGAACACGGTCAGCGAGGAGGTCGCGAGCGAGATACCCGACATGAGCACGAGCGTCGCGGCGACGTAGTACGGCACCTGCAGCCAGTAGAGGTTCGGCCGAAAGCCGCTGAAGGCGACGATCAGCATCACCGCGACGAGCACCACGCCGTGGGTCATCGCCGCGGAGGCGAGCTTGATCGCGGGGACCAGCGTGACGTCGAAGACGACCTTCTTGACCAGGTAGCTGTACTCGACGAGCGAGTTGGTGGCCGTCAGCAGCGCGTCGGCGAAGTAGAACCACGGCACGATGCCGGTGATGAGCCACAGCACGAAGGGGATGCGCCCGAGCGCCATCGGCTTGAAGCCGACGGAGTAGATGAACAGGTACATCAGGATCGTCAGCAGCGGCTGCGCGAACGCCCACACGAAGCCGAGCAACGAGCCCGAGTGGCGCGCCTTGAAGTCACGCGTGGCGAGCTGGCGGATGAGCCCCCGGTGACGGACGACGTTGGCGAGATAGGTCTGCATCGCGCGAAAGCGCGCGTACCGAATCACGGCGCGAACCCCGTGGCAACGCGGGGTGTCGGCTCACGCGAGGTTCAAAGCAACCCGCCCGCCGCCGCGCGCGCCTTGACCTCGTCGCGGTTGCGGAGCGTCTCGAGGATGATGACCGCGGTCTCCTCGATGGCGCGCCCGGTCACGTCGATGACGGGCCACTGCGGGTGCTTGCGGAAGATCGCCTGCGCGAACTCGAGCTCCTCGCGCACGTGGTCGCGCAGGCCGTAGTTGGTGTCGACCGGCATGCCGAGCTGCTTGAGGCGCGCGCGTCGGATCTGCACGAGCTGCTCGAGCGCGATGGTGAGCCCGACGCACGCGTCCTGCGGCGCCTCGTCGACCTCGGGGGGCGGCTCGACGCCGAGCACGATCGGGTAGTTCGCGACCTTCAGGCCGCGCTGCGCGAGGAGCGTCGAGAGGGGGGTCTTGCTGGTGCGCGAGACGCCGAGCAGCACGAGGTCGGCCTTGCGGAAGTTGCGCGGCTCGCGGCCGTCGTCGCTCTTGACGGCGAACTCGACCGCCTCGATGCGGCGGAAGTACTCGTCCGACAGCGGCAGCATCGCGCTCGGCAGGTTGATCGGCTTCTGCTCGAGGAAGCTGCCGATCTTCGCGATGAGCGAGCCGATGAGATCGACCGGCTCGACCTTGAGCTCGTAGCTGGTCTGGTGAATGAACTCGCGCATCTCGGGCGCGACGACCGTGAAGAGCACGAGCGCGCGATCGGCCGCGGCGCGCTCGAGGATCGCGCGCGCCCCCTCGGGCGTGCGCACGCGCGTGTGCAGGCGGATCTGCACCCCCGCGCCGGGGAACTGGAGCAGCGCGGCGCGCACGACCTTCTCGGCGGTCTCGCCGGTCGAGTCGGAGAGGATGTCGACGAAGTGGGGGGGGCCTTCCATTCGGGGTGCGTAGCCTATGCGGCCAACTGTGACGCGAATGCAAACGCTTCGAGCGCGCCGCGCTGCGTCGTGCGAGGCGCTCGGCGAGGTGTGCGCCCGACGTCGCTTGGCTAGCAGGGCGTTGAGAAACGGCCTGCGGGAACTGTGACAGACAGCAGGCCGTGTCGATCGCGCGGCGAGTCTCCGGTTGACGTGGGAGAGGATCGGGCAGCTCCGGAGAAGCTCAACGGCCTGCTAGGCTCGCTCGACATGTCCACCTCCAAGCTCGGCTGCGACGCGTTCCTCGCGCTCGCGGCGATCGGCTGGGCCGACGGCGTGCTCGACGCGGACGAGGGGGCGGGCATCCTGCGCGCCGCGCGCGAAGAGAAGCTCTCGCCCGCCGACCTCGCGATCGTCGAGCGCGCGACCCACGAGCGCATCGACATGGCCGCGATCGATCACGCGCGCCTGTCGGCGGTGGAGCGCACCTTCCTGTACGCCTGCGCGGTGTGGCTCGCGCGCCTCGACGGGCGCGTGGACCCCGCCGAGAAGCACGCGCTGCACGATCTCGGCGACGCGCTCGGCATCCCGGACTCGGTGCGCACGCACGCCTCGGCCGCGGCGCTCGAGGTCGCGCAGCTGCCGAGCGGCGATCGCGCGGCGCGCTATGATTTCCGGCGCCTTCGCGCGCGGGTCGAGGAGCGGCTCGCGAACGCGGGGGTGACGCCGCCGTGATGCCCCCTCGGCGTGGCCGGAGTATGAGCGGCGCATGCTGCTCCCTCGCTCGGTCTACGTCGTCGACGCCATCAGGACGCCCATCGGTCGCTACGGCGGCGGTCTCGCCGAGGCGCGCCCCGACGATCTCGCGGCGCACGTGCTCGCGCGCGTGCTCGATCGCGCGCCGGCGCTGCGCGAGGAGCTCGGCGAGGTGATCTTCGGCGCGACCAACGGCGCCGGCGAAGACAACCGCAACGTCGCGCGCATGGCGCTCTTGCTCGCGGGGCTCCCCTTCGAGGTGCCCGGCTTCACGGTGAACCGCCTCTGCGGCAGCGGCCTCGAGGCGCTCGACCGCGCGGCGATGGCGATCGCGCTCGGCGACGTGGAGGTCGCGGTCGCCGGCGGCGTCGAGTCGATGACGCGCGCGCCGTTCTCGATGCCGAAGGCGACGTCGGCCTTCGATCGCTCGCCGCCGCCGGTCTACGACACGACGATCGGCTGGCGCTACCCGAACGAGCGCCTGGCCGCGCGCTTCCCCTTGCAGTCGATGGGCGAGACGGCCGAGAACATCGCCGACAAGTACGGCATCCGCCGAGACGAGCAGGACGCCTTCGCGCTCGAGTCGCAGCGTCGCGCGGTGGCCGCCTGGAAGGCGGGGGCGTTCGACGCGGAGGTCGTGCCGGTGCCGCTGCCGAAGAAGAAGGGGGTCGAGCCGGCGCCGTTCGCGAAGGACGAGTGCCCGCGCGAGGACTCGACGATCGAGAAGCTCGCCAAGCTCGGCGCCGCCTTCCGCAAGGGGGGCACGGTCACCGCGGGCAACAGCTCGCCGGTGAACGACGGCGCGGCCGCGGTGCTGCTCGCGAGCGAGGAGGCGGTCAAGCGCGCGGGGGTGCGCCCGCTCGCGCGCGTGGTGACCTTCGCGGTCGCCGGCGTCGATCCGAACCTCATGGGCGAGGGGCCGATCCCCGCGACGCGCAAGGCGCTCGCGCGCGCCGGCTGGAGCGTCGGCGACCTCGATCTGGTCGAGCTCAACGAGGCCTTCGCCGCGCAGTCGA
>JAJXTK010000542.1 GCA_021783935.1 Myxococcales bacterium
GGTGCGCCTCGGCGGTGCGCCGGGGACGCTCGCCGCCGCCGTCGCCGCGACGGGGCACGCGAGCCGCTGGGAGCACGCGACGGACGGCGAGGTGTGGACCGACATGGTCCCGGTAGGCCGAGCGTGCCCGACCGCGTGGGCCGAGGTTCGGCGCGAGGGGCGCGAGGTCTTCGAGGCTCGCACGGGCGCGTGCCCGGCCGCGCGGGTCGGCCTCGCGACGCCACGAGCGACGCCGTGACCTGGGGCGCGGCCAGTGGGCGCGCCGCCATGTGCCGCGTTTCGATCCTGGCCGCCGCGGGCGTCGCGCTCACGGTCGCGTCGATCGCCGAGGCGCACGGCTCGCGGCTCCAGCCGAGCGCGGAGCAGCCCGCGCCGCCCGAGGCAGCGTCGTCGCAATGGGGGGAGACGCCCGAGCGAACGGACCACGAGTGGTCCGGTCTGCACGTCGGCGGCCAGGTCGGCATCGGCTTCGGCCACGCCAAGTCCACCGTGAGCGGGGCGCCGAGGTCGAGCGACGCGTTCGGCTCCCCCGAAGGGGGCGCGCACCTCGGCTACGATCACGCGCTCGGCGCGCACGTGCTCGTGGGGGTCGAGGGGGACATCGCGTTTCCCTACTTCGTGAACGACGGCCTGGTCGCCGCCGAGCCGGGCCCTCGGGGCACGTTGACCGAGAAGACCGATTTCGTCTCCACGCTCCGCGGACGCGTCGGCCTGCTCTTGCACCCCGTCCTCGCGTACGTGTCCGGCGGCGTCGCGTGGTCGCAGGCGCGCCTGCACGAAGGCGCCTCGTCGAGCGAGGGGGACGCGCTTCGCCTGCGCGCGGGGTGGTCCGTCGCGGCCGGCGCCGAGCTCGCCATCGGGCCTGGCTGGTCGCTGCGCCTCCAGTACGCCTTCGAGCGGCTCGGCGGCGCGTCGGGAGCGTTCGCGTCGGGGACGACGTACCGGCTCGGCGGCCTCGACGCGCACGAGGTCGGCCTCGGGCTTACCTACCGATTCGCAGAAGCACCGGAACAGAAGTCTACTGGAGCGCCTGCGCGCTACCCTATCGCAGCCGACGACTGGAACGTACACGGTCAATTCACCTACATCGAGCAAGGATACGCGCGCTTCCGCTCTCCGTACGAAGGCCCCAATAGCCTCTCGGGCGCGGGCCAGGTGAAGAACACGGCGAGCCTCACGGCCTTCTTGGGCACACGGCTCTGGCGCGGCGCGGAGCTGTACTTCAATCCCGAGGTCGATCAGGGGTTCGGGCTGAGCGACACGCTCGGCGTCGCGGCGTTCCCCAACGGGGAGGCGCAGAAGGCAGCCTACCCGGTGCCGCGCTTCAACGTCGACCGCCTGTTCGTACGCCAGACCATCGGGCTCGGCGGCGCAGAGACGACGGTCGAGGACGCCCCCAATCAGCTCGCCGGGAGCCGCGACATCTCGCGCGTCACGATCACGGTAGGTCGCATGTCGGTCGGCGACTCGTTCCTGCTCAACACCTACGCCGCCGATCCGCGCACCCAGTTCCTCAACTGGAACGTCTACGGCGGCGGCGCGTACGACTGGACGATGGATCGACCGGGCTGGACGTGGGGCGCAGTGGTCGATTTGAACCAGAAGAACTGGGCATTTCGCGTCGGCTATTTCCTCGAGCCGACCGAGTCGAACGGCGACACCTTCGATCTGCACGTCCCTTCGCGCGGCCAATGGACCGCCGAGCCCGAGCTCCGCTACTCGCTGCTCGGTCAGCCGGGCAAGCTGCGGCTCTTCGGCTGGCTCACGCGGGCGAACATGGGCAGCTACGCCGAGGCGGTCGCGCGCGCGGCGTCGATCGGCGCGCCGCCCGATCTCGCGCCGACCCGTCGAATCCGCGTCACGTGGGGATTCGTCGCCAACCTCGAACAAGCCATCTCGGACGACGTCGGAGTCTTCTCCCGCCTCAGCTGGACCCCGGGGCAGACGGAGGTCATGGGGTGGACCGACTGCGACGAGGCCCTGTCGTTCGGCGCGGCGCTCCACGGCGCGGCGTGGCGTCGAGCGAACGACACGGTAGGGATAGGCGGCGTGATCGAGGGGCTCTCGCCCGAGGCGCGAAGCTACTTCGAGGCCGGCGGAATGGGGATCGTGATCGGCGATGGGCGCATGACCTACCGGACGGAGCAGGTCCTCGAGGCGTACTACTCGCTCGCCCTGGCGCGCTCGGCGAGCCTGTCGCTCGACTACCAGCTCGTGCGCAACCCCGCCTACAACGCCGATCGCGGGCCGGTGTCGATTTGGGGGGCGCGGCTGCACGCCGAGATCTGAGGCGCGCCGTCGGCGAGCGCGTCGTGCCCGCAGCGGCTGACCTCCGCGCGGAGGCGAGCGCTACTGCCCCAGCTTCGAGTCTGGTTTCGCTCCATCAACAGCCCCCACCCCGAGCCCGCGCACCGCGGGCGAAGGGCTGGGGATGGGGGCCGTTCGCGGGGTCGCGGGCGAGATTCGCGGCAGCGGCGCCGGAGGCTGCACCGCTCGCCCGGCGGAGCGCGGTCGTCGCGCTGCAACGGCCGCCGTCCCGACCCGCTCCCCCTCGCGCTCAAATCCTCTCGACGATGACGGCCGCGCCTTGCCCGCCGCCGATGCACGCGGAGCCGACGCCGAGCCTCTTGCCCGAGCGTCGCAGCTCGTAGACGAGGTTGGTCGTGATGCGCGCGCCCGAGGCGCCGAGCGGGTGGCCGAGCGCGATGGCGCCGCCGTTCACGTTCGTCTTCTCGAGCGGCAGCTCGAGGTGCTTCACGCACGCGAGGAACTGCGGCGCGAAGGCCTCGTTGATGTCGAAGAGGTCGACGTCCGATTGCTTCAGCCCCGCGCGCGCGAGCGCCTTCGGGATCGCGTACGCCGGGCCGATGCCCATGATGTTGGGGTCGACGCCGACGGTGCCCCACTGGAGCAGGCGCGCGAGCGGCTCGAGCCCCTTGGCCTTCGCGTAGTCGGCCGTGGTGAGCACCAGCATCGCGGCGCCGTCGCAGATGCCAGACGCGTTGCCCGCGGTGACCACGCCGTCCTTCTTGAAGACCGGCTTGAGGCCGGCGAGCACCTGCGGGGTCGTCTGCGGCTTCGGGTGCTCGTCGACGGCGAAGCTCACCGGTCCCTTGCGCGACGGCAGCTCCATCGGCGCGATCTCGTCCTTGAAGCCGCCCCCTTGGTTCGCGGCCGACCAGCGCCTCTGGCTCGTGACCGCGTACTCGTCGCACGCCTCGCGCGAGATGCCGTACTGCACGGCGAGGTTCTCGGCGGTGATGGCCATCGGCAGGCCGGTGTAGCTGTCGGTGAGGCAGCTCCAGAGCGAGTCCTCGACCTGCGGCGCCTTGCCGAACGCCCACCCGTCGCGGCCGCCGCGCAGCACGTGCGGCGCCTGGGTCATGTTCTCGGTGCCGCCGACGAGCACGGCCTCCGCGTCGCCCATCATCAAGTACTGCGCCCCCTGGATGATCGCCTCGAAGCCCGAGCCGCAGAGGCGGTTGACCGTGAGCGCGGGGACCTCGATCGGCACGCCCGATTTGAGGCCGACGTGGCGCGCGCAGTAGATCGCGTCGGAGCTGCTCTGCACGACGTTGCCGACGATGACCTGACCGATCTCGGTCGCGGCGACCCTCGACTGCGCGAGCGCCGCCTTGGCCGCGTGCACGGCGAGCTCTGTGGCGGTGACCCCCTTGAGCGCGCCCTGCAGCGTTCCGAACGGCGTGCGCTTGGCGGCGACGATGACGATCTCTTTGCTCAGCTTGGCCATGGTGCTCCTCGCGTGGCGTGGGACGGACGCAGGGTGTCCGACGGAGCACGGCGGGGAGCAACGCCGGCGCGGCCGCTCAGCCGGCGAGCAGCCGCTCGATGACCCTGCGGCACGCGAGCGCGCCGTCGTCGTGGCCGGAGCGCCGCTCGATCGAGAGCGCGTCGAGCGCCTCGAGCAGCGCGTCGTCTCGCCGACCGATCGTGCCGAGCCCGATGGCGAACGCGAGGGCGGCGCGCGCGACCTCGGCGTCGGAGCGCGCCGAAGCGCGCGCGTCGCGGATGAGCTGGAGCCCCGAGGCGACGTCGCCTCGCGAGACGGCGAGCAGGCCGCGCAGGCGCGCGATGGCGCTCGGGGCCGCGCGCCCGTCGAGATCGGCGAGCGCCGCCTCGAAGCTCCGCGCGTCGCCGGAGAGCAGCGCCTCGCGCGCCTTGCGGGCGAGCCCCGCCTCGGGCGCGTCGGATCGTGCGCTCGGCTGCAGGTGGCTCGGCGGCGCGCTCTGCTGCGTGAAGGCCTCGCGCAGCGAGCGCGGCGTGAAGGCGGCCGCGGGCATGCTCGGCGGCCGCGGCTCCGGCAGCTCGTCGACGATCTCGATCTCGTCGGGCGCAGCCGCGAGCGCCGCGCTCTGCGAGGGGCGCTCCGGCGCGGAGCGGGCCGACTCGGGCCGGCGCGAGGAGACGGCGGGCTCTTCGATCGGCGCCGGCTCCGGGCGCGGCGAGGGGATCGACGGCCGCGGTGGCGGCGACGGCGTGGTCGCCATCGCGGCGACCCCCGCCCCTTCGGCGCGCGCGAAGCTCCGGAGCGCTTCCGCGTCACGACGCAGCGCCGCGCGCAGCGCGCGCTCGGCGGCGCGCATCGCGCGCGCGC
>JAJXTK010000543.1 GCA_021783935.1 Myxococcales bacterium
CGCGTCGACCTGCACCAGCGCCCCCGCCTTGGTCAGAAACAGCGCCCCGCCGCGCTCCATCGGCGCTCCGTCGGTCGGCGCGTCGGCGAGCTTGGCGCCGAGCGCGGCGGGCGCGCAGCCGCTCGAGCACGAGAGGTCGAGCGCGTCGATGGCGCCGTCAGGGTGCGCCCGCAAGAGCGTGTGATCGTCGCCGAGCGCGCCAAAGGCTCCTTCGGTCGGGTCGCTCGGGAACGGGAGGGCGGAGGCGTGGGTCGCCCCCGCCGCGAGGAGCTCTGCGCCCGCCGCGCCGCCGTCGAGCGCGCCGCCGACGACGACGAGCCCGTGGCCCGAGTACCAGACGGCGAGCGCGCCCTTGCGCGGCGTGGTGAGGCGCAGCGCCGAGAGCGTGCCGTCGGCGCCGAGCTGCAGCACCAGATCGCTCGTGAGGCTCGGGCTCGTGGCGCCGACGAGGTAGGAGGAGCCGTCGTCGCCGAGCACGGCGCGCGCGCCCACGAGATCGGCCGGAGAGACGCCGGAAGGGAGCGCGGGGCTCGTCTGCGTCCCTTGGTTCTCGTCGAGGAGCGAGGCGCTGCCGTCGGTCGCGATCGTCAACACGAGGGTGCCCGCGAGCATCATCGCCGCGGTCGGGGGCACGGCGAGCGCGCCCGCGCTGCGGGTCGAGCTCACGCCGATCAGATCGACGAGCTCGAGGTCCTCCGACGACGGCTCGACCAGCGCGAGGAACTGCGCGCCGAGCACGCCGATGCGCGGGGCGGCCGGCTGGGTCGTGAGCGTGAGCATCCGCGCGAGCCCGGGCTTCTGCACGAAGATGCGCGCGCCCAAGGTCACCACGCCGCTCAGATCCATCGGCGGTGTGCGCCCGTACGCGAGCTCGGTGCCGTCGGAGGCGAGGCCGGCGATGGCGAGCGAGCCGATGCCGGTGCGGGCCGAGTCGGGGACGTCGAGCCCGCCGTCGTCTGGGCTCGCCGTGGACGCGACCGTCTCGGCGCCGTCTTGCGCGCGCACGCGCAGCTCGACGCGCGCGACGCCGGCGGCCGATGTCAGCGGGCTCGCCTCGAGGCCCGAGGTGACATGGATGACCGGCGTGCCCGGCGTCGAGGAGCCGCACGCGGCCAGCGACACGGCGACGAAGGGCGCGGCGAGCAGGGACGCGGCGAGGCGCATCGTGCGTAGGAGCATGGCACGGATGCGGACGCCGGCGCGTGAAGATGGCGAAGGGGCGCGGTGGCGCGCGCGCCGCCCTCGCGCCCCGCGCGGGCAGCGACTACAAGCTCGCTCCGTGCCCCGCTCGCGCGAGCCCCTCGAGAGCGCCGCCCTGCTGTTGACGGGGCTGCTCGGCATCGCCGTGGGCGTGCGCGGCCTCTGGCCCGCCCAGGTCTTGGCGAAGCCGGCCGTGCAAGTCGCGCCGCCGCCGGGCGGCTGGCCGGCGATGCGCGATCCGACGCCGGTCACGCGCTACGTGCTGCGCGCGCGCCTCGATCCCGAGCTGCACGTCGTCGACGGCGAGGGGCGCATCACGCTGACGAACGTCTCCGAGGCGCCGCTGCACGACCTGCGACTGCACCTCTACCTCAACGCCTTCAAGAACGACGCGACGATCTTCCGCCGCGCGCGCGTCGGCGGCTTCCGCGGCGAGGTCGCGGGCGCGCCCGGGCTCATCGACGTGAAGAAGCTCGCGCTCGTCGGGCCCGACGGCGCGGAGCAGGACCTCTGGAGCAAGCACGAGTTCGTGCTCCATCGCGGCGAGTCGCCGCAGGACCCGCTGCGCGCCGAGGACGCGCCGCCGGTGCCGGGCGCCGCCGACGACGAGACCGACGTGCGCGTCCCGCTGCCGCGCGCCGTCGAGCCGGGGCAGACCATCACCCTCGCCGTCGCGTTCCACGACGAGCTCCCCGAGATCTCCGAGCGAACCGGCTACCACGGCAGCTTCCACTTCGTCGGCCAGTGGTTCCCGAAGCTCGCGAAGCTCGAGCGCGACGGCAGCTGGGCGTCGTTTCCCTTCCAGCACGTCGCCGAGTTCTATTCCGACTTCGGCGGCTACGACGTGACGCTGGACGTCCCCGCGCGCTTCGTCGTCGGCGCGACCGGCCCCGCCATCGAGTCGCGCACCGAGGGCGAGCGCCGCATCGAGCGCCACGTGCAGGATCGGGTGCACGATTTCGCGTGGACGGCGTGGGACCGCTTCGTCGAGCGCGACGTCGCGGAGGGGCCGGTCGCCATTCGCGTGCTCGCCCCGCCGGGCTACGGACCGGCCGTCGAGCGCGAGATCGAGAGCGTGCGCGCGGGGCTGCGCGATTTCGGCGCGCGCTACGGCGACTACCCGTACGGCGTGCTGACCGTCGTGCACCCGCCCGACGGCGCCTCCGAGGCGGGGGGCATGGAGTACCCGACGCTCATCACCACGGGCGGCCCGTGGTGGCCTGCGCACGGCTCGAACGAGATCGAAGGGGTCACCGTCCACGAGCTCGGGCACCAGTGGTTCTACGGCTTGGTCGCGACCCACGAGGTCAGCTGGCCGGCCGGCGACGAGGGGTTCAACTCGTTCGCCGAGCAGCTGGTGATGCGGCACCTGCTCGGCGACGGAACGGCCTTCTCGCTCGGGCCGGTGCGCCTCTCGTACCTCGCGATCAGCCGCCTCGGCGCCTCGGCCCGCATCGAGGAGCCGATCTTCCAGCCGGCCGACCGCTTCGCCAACGGCGCCTCGTACGCCGGGCGCGTGTACGGCGCGACGGCGGTCGCGCTCGAGACGCTGCGTCGCAGCTTCGGCGAGGCGCGCTTCGACGCCGCGATGGGGGCTTACGCGCGCCAGCAGCGCTTTTTGCACCCCGGCCCCGAGGAGTTCTTTCGCGCGCTCGAGACCTGGGTCTCGCGCGACTGCGCCCTCGCGGCGCGCGCCGCGCTGACGACGCCGACGACGCTCGATTTCTCGGTCGAGCGCGTCTCCGCGGCGCCGAGGCGCGCGCCCCAGGGGATCTTCGATCGCCCCGAGCGCGTGCGCGATCCGAAGATCGCCAGCGACCAGGGCTTTCAGGGCTCGGTCTGGATCGCGCGGCGTGGGGTGGTCGACGTGCCGGTGACCGTCGAGCTCCGCTTCGCCGACGGCTCGAGGCGCCGCGAGACGCTCCGCTTCGGCGATCGCACGTGGCTGCGCGTCGACGCCGACGGGCCGAGCGAGCTCGTCGCGGCGGTCGTCGATCCCGACCTCGCCATCCCGCTCGATCGCGATCGCACGAACAACTTCCGCGCCACGCGCCGCGTCGGCTCGACGGCGCAGACGCGCGAGCGCGCGATCGCGTGGCTGGGCATGCTCGCCCGCGGGGTCGGCTGGTGAGCGACCTTCGCCGCCCCGCGAGCGAGCTCTTCGCGCGTCGCCGCCCGCGCGTCGTCGCGTTCGCGTGGCTCGTCGAGGCGCTGCTCGCCTGGGTCCTCGCCGGGCCATGGAGCGAGCTCGTCGGCGCGGTCTACGGCCAGCACCCCGATGGCGATCGCGCGCTCTTCGGCGACGCCCTCGTCGACGCGGCCGACTTCCTCGTGCGGCAGCGCGTCGCGCTACAGGCGCTGATCACCTCGACCGCGTGGGCGCTGGCCATCTGGCTGCTCGCCTCCATCGCGCTCCTCGGCGGGCTCTTGTCGGCGTTGTCGTCGCGGCCCCGCCCGTTCGTCGAGCACGTCGCGCGCGGCGTCGGGCTGTTCCCGCGGCTCGCGCTCCTGCAGCTCGCCTCGCTCGCCTGGACGGCCGTCTGCGTCGGTGCGCTGTTCGTGCTCCCGGTCGGGCTCTTCGCCAGCGGCGAGGTCGCGCCGCCGCGCGAGGTCGCGACGGTCGCGATCGCCGCGACGCTCACGGGCGCAGTCCTGCTCGTCAGCGGCGCGTTCTTCGACCTCGCGCGGGCGATCGTCGCGCGATGGGACGCCGGCGCCGGTCGCGCGATGCTCTCGGCCGCGCGCACGCCGCGCGCGTGGCTGCGCCTCTCGGCGCTGAGCGCGCCCCGCGTCATCGCCTCGATCGGGCTCGTGGGCTTCGCCTCCACCGCGACCACGGCGCTGCGCTCGGTCTTCCTCATCGCGCTCGTGCACCAGGCGATGGGCCTCGGTCGCGTCGCCTTGCGCGCCTCGGTGCTCGTGCGGGCGCTGCGCCTGGCGGACGACGCGTACCGCGACGCGCACGAGCTCGACGTCGCGCTCGCTGCCTCGCGAAGCGACGACCCCGAGCCCGAGGGGGTTCCGTGAACGCGCGGCCGCGGCTCGTCGCGGCGACGCTCGTCTTCGCCGCGCTCTTCGCGATCGGCTTCCTCCCGCTCTTCGACGGCCCCGGCTACGAGCACGCGATCGCGTCGGGGCTCGTCGTTCCGACCGTGGCGGCCGTCACTGCGGCCTTCGAGGCCTTCGAGGGGCGGTGCGCACTGCGCGCGAGGAGCCCCTTGTCGGCCCTCGCCACCGGCGTCGTCAGCGGCCTGTGGCTCGCCGGCGCGGCGCTCCTCGCCGCCTACGCCCACGTCCTGCGCGTCGGCCCCTGCGACCCGCTCGGCGGCACGCTCGGCTTCGTGTTGGGGCCCGGGCTCGGCGCGGCCCTCGCCGGCGCCGTCGGGGCGGCGAGCTCGCAAGCGAGCGCGAG
>JAJXTK010000544.1 GCA_021783935.1 Myxococcales bacterium
GGCGACGATCGACGCGGTCGCCGCCGAGCTCGGGCTCGCGTCGGAGGCCGCCAGCGCCGCCTTCGCGCACGCGACGCGCGGGATGCTGGCGTTCCGCGAGCAGCGCCCGCGCCCGTTCCGCGACGAGAAGGTGATCGCGAGCTGGAACGGGCTCATGATCGGCGCGTGCGCGGAGGTCGCGATGGCGACCGGCGACACGGCCGCCCTCGCGATGGCCGAGCAGGCGTTCGAGGCGATCGAGGTACGGCTGTTGCGCGGCGATCGGCTGATGCGCCTGGCGCCGCCGGCGGGGCACCCCGGCGAGCCGACGCAGCCCGGCTTCCTCGACGACTACGCGTTCTTGGCGGGCGCGGCGCTCGACCTCTACGAGGCCACGGCCCGCGCGCGCTACGTCGAGGTCGCGCGAAGGCTGGTGCGCGCCGCGATCGATCGCTTCTCGGACGACGCGCGCGGCGGCTTCTTCTTCGCGCCGAACGACGGCGAGCTGCTCATCCAACGCCCGAAGGATCCGTTCGATCACGCGATCCCTTCGGGCTCGTCGATGATGGCGCTCGCGCTCTTGCGGCTGTTCTCGCTCGACGGCGACGCCTCGCTCGAGGCGCGCGCGCGCGGCGCGCTGCAGCCGATCGCCGGCGCGGCGCTCGAGAACCCGCTCGGCTTCGCGCAGAACGTGATCGCGCTCGACCGGCTCGCCCGCGGGTCGACCGACGTCGTGGTGGTCGGCCGTCGCGACGACGCGCGCACGCGGGCGCTGCTCGACGCCGTGCGCCGCGCCTACGTGCCGCACCGCACGCTCGCGCTCGTCGACCCCGACGACCCGACGACGCGCGACGCGTGCCCCGCGCTCGCCGACGGCAAGGAGGCGCGGGCGCAGCCGGCCGCTTACGTGTGCCGCGGCCGGACCTGCAGCCCGCCGGTCGTGGACGCGGGCGCCCTCGCGCGCGCGGTCGGCGTCGCCCCGTGACGCGCGCGAGGCGCCGACCCTATTTCGTGGGCTTGGCGGCCTGCGCGGCCGTCAGGCGCTCGTCGAGCTCGCGCCGCAGGCGCAGCAGATCGAAGCGCGCCGGGCGGTCGTCCTCCTTGGCGATGTCGGCGAGGATCGCGTCGGCGTGCTGGCGGGGCGCGTCGGGTACGCCGAGCAGGTCGCCGATCTTCTTCAGCGCCGCCTCCTCCTCGGGGGTGACCACGCCGTCGAGGCGCGTGATCCAGGAGCCGACCGCGTAGACGTAGAGGCGATCGGACTTGGTCATGCTGAGCCGGTCGATGACGTCGATCGACACGGGCTTCTTGGTCGCCTGCTCGATCTCGCCGATCACGTCGAGCTCGAGCCCTTCTTCGAGGGCGGTGCGGACGATCGCGTCGGCTTCATCCGCGTCGAGCTGGCCATCGGACCAGCCGACGGCGGCGAGAGCGAGGTAGACGTCGCGGCCCAGGATCGCGTTGGTCGCCATGGCGCGACCGTACACTGGCGAGGGCGCGCCCGAAACGGCGTGCGATCGCTCGCGCCGACCGCGCTCACGCCGTCTTGCGTGCGACCGCCTTGATCCCGAAGGAGTGCGCCTCCGTCGGGAACGCGCCGGCGCGCACCTCGTCGACGTAGGCGCGCGTCGCCTCGACGACCGCGTCGCCGAGCTCCGCGTAGCGCTTGACGAACTTCGGCCGCAGCCCGCGGAACATGCCCAAGAAGTCGTAGCAGACCAGGACCTGACCGTCGCACTGCGGCCCCGCGCCGATGCCGATCGTCGGCACGGCGACCGCCTCGGTGATGCGCCCCGCGACGTCGGCGGGCACCCCCTCGATGACGATCGAGTAGCAGCCGGCGTCCTCGAGGGCGCGCGCGTCGCGGATGAGGCGGTCGGCCTCGTCCTCTTGCTTGCCCTGCACCTTGAAGCCGCCCATCGCGTGGACGCTCTGGGGCAAGAGGCCGATGTGCCCCATCACCGGGATCCCCGCGCTCACGATGCGCGCGACGTGCGGCGCGACCTCGGCGCCCCCTTCGAGCTTCACCGCCTCGCAGGCCCCCTCCTTCATGAGCTTGCCGGCGTTGCGCAGCGCGTCCTCGGCCGAGAGCTGGAAGCTCATGAAGGGCATGTCGGCGACGAGGTGCGCTCGGCGCAGCCCCCGCGCGACGGCGCGGCTGTGGTAGCAGATCTCGTCGATCGTGACGGGCAGCGTGTTCGGCAGCCCTTGGACGACCATGCCGAGCGAGTCGCCGACGAGCACGACGTCGGCGCCCCCCTCGTCGACGAGCAAGCCCATGGTGAAGTCGTAGGCCGTCACCATCGCGATCGGCGGGCCGGCCGCCTTGCGGCCGCGGATCTCGGGGACGGTGACCTTGCGGACGAACGCGCCGGGGGCCTCACCCGCCCCGGCCGGGGTCTCGCGACCGTACATGATGTCCTCCGGGTCGCGGCCGGGGCTCGCGCGACGGGGTGTCGCGCACCGGTCCACGCCCGCTGTGAAGGCTAGCACGCAGGGGCAGGCGAAGAGTCCAGCGAAATCGACCGCGCGGCAGAGCTCGCGACTTTCGAGCTTCGGGGCGAGCCTCGGTGCGGGCGGCCTCATGCTGGCGCGATCCGGGTCGTCGCGGTTCGGGCCGTCGCGTCCTTGCCGAGGCGCACGCAGAGTCTTTCGTCGCGACGCCGTTGGGCCTAGCCTGTCGCTCTGTTTCGAGCTTGCGGAAGCGCTTTTCCGCGCGCTCGCGCGTGCATGCAGTCCGCTGCCGAGGCCATCCCCGGATGACGGAAGTCAACGACGCCCCTCCGACCACCGGGGCTGAAGAAACCATGGGGTCGAACACCACGCCGACTGTTCCGCCTGGCGCGCCCGAGGCCGCGAGCGCTGCGCCGCCGTCCGGCGTCGCGATGACCGCGAGGCTCAAGGCCGAAGCGGAGGCGAGCGACGATCCGGGGCGCAAGGCGATCTTGCTGCACGAGGCCGCGGAGCTCGAGGAGCGCACCGCCGGAGACGAGCTCGGCGCCGCGCGCGAGTACCTCGCCGCGTACAACCAAGACGCGAACTTCCGCGAGCCGGTCGAGGCGCTGATGCGCATCCTCGAGCGTCGTCGCTCGCTGAAGAACCTCGGGCGCGTGCTCGAAAGCCTCTCGAAGTCGGCCGACCTGCCCGAGGAGCGCGCGCGCGCGCTGCGAGCCCGCGCCGCCCACGCGCTCGACGTCGCGAGCGACGCCGCGCAGGGGCGCGCGTTCCTAGAGGAGGCCGTGGAGGCCGATCCGAGCGACCCGACGGGCTGGCTGATGCTCGAGGTCGATGCGGGCGGTCGCGGCGACACCGAGGCCCGCAAGAGCGCCCTGGCGCGCCGGGTCGAGCTCGCGAACGATCCGCGCTGGGCCTCGCTGCTGCGCGTCGACCTGTCGGAGCTTCGCGCGGCGGACGGCGACGTCGACGACGCGCTCGACGTGCTGACGGAGGTCGTCTCCTCGCCCGGCGAGGAGGCCTTCCGCGCCTGCGATCTCGCCGAGCGCATCGCGCGGCAGGCCGAGCGCGGCGATCGCGAGGCTTGGGCGCTCGCCCAGCGCGGCGAGATCGTGCTCGAGTCGCTGCAGGATCCGCTGGGCCCCCGCGGCGCCGGCGTGCCGCTGAGCCTTCGGCAGAAGGGCGTGGCCGCCGACGCGTTCGTGCGCGCCGCGGCCGCCTACCGCGGCGCCGGGCGCATCGAAGACGAGCTGCAGATCCTCGAGCGCGCCATCGAGATCGACCCCGCGGCCCCGATGCCGAACCTCGCGCGCATCGCCGCCGCCTCGCGCCTCGGCGATCTCGAGCGCGCAGGGGCGCTCGCGGGCGAGTTGCTCCATCGCGGCGTGCGGCCCGAGCTCTCGGCGCTGCTGTGGCTCATCGTTGCCGAGGCCGCCCTCGCGCGCGGCGATCGCCCCCGCGTCGTCGAGGCGTGCGAGAAGCTGATCGACGCCGCCGGCACCAACGCGCTGGTGCCGAAGACCCTGCTCGCAGACCTGCTCCTCGACGGCTCCGACCCGGCGCGCCTGTCGGCGCTGCTCGAGGCCGACGCCGCGGCGCGTCCGACCGACGAGGGGAAGGCCCGCGGCTGGCTGGTGACGGCGACCGTGCAAGCGCTGCTCGCGCACGACGGCGCCGCGGCACGCGCGACGCTCGACAAGGCGCTCGCCGTGGGGGCCGACGCGCGCATGGTGGCAGAGCTCGGGCGCGCGCTCGCCGCGTGCACGCCGAGCGGCGAGGGAGACGACCAGAAGCCCGACGACGCGGGCTGGTACGAGCAGGCCACCACGGCATGGCTCGGGGCCGCCAAGGACCCGGCCGAGGCCGCGGCCGCGACGCTCGATCTCGCGCGCTCTCGCCTCATGCACGGCGATCGCGACGGCGCGAGCAAGGCGCTCGAGGCGATCGGCGACGGGGCGCCGCACCTCACGCTCGCGCGCGTGGTGCGGCTCGCGCTCGGCGGCGATGGCGCGAGCGATCGGCTGCTCGCGGAGCTCTCGGCGGGGCTCGAGGGGGACGCTGCGGTGACCTTCGCCGTCGCGCGCGCGCTGCGTGCGGCGCGCGGGTCCGACGAGGCGGCGCGCACCGCGGCGATCGCGGCGGTGGCCGCGGCGTCGGAGGCCGACGAGA
>JAJXTK010000545.1 GCA_021783935.1 Myxococcales bacterium
GCGCCGCCGCCGGATCGGCCGCGCGCGCGATCGGCGGCCGCGACGAGGCGTCCCCCACGCGCGCGAGCAGCGTCGCGACGTCGGCCTCGAGCGTGACGACGATCGCGCGGGCGAGCAGCGCGCGCCGGCTCGCCTTCGCGGTGACCGCGCCGCCGCCGAGCGCCAAGACCGCGAGCGGGTGGGCGTCGAGCGAGCGCGCGATCACGGCCGCCTCGCGGGCGCGGAACGCGGGCTCCCCCTCGGCGGCGAAGATCGCGGCGATCGGTCGCCCCGCCTCGCGCTCGACCTCCGCGTCGACGTCGACCAGCGGCGCGCCGGCGCGCGCGGCGAGCGCGCGGGCGACCGTGCTCTTGCCGGCCCCCATCGGCCCCGAGATCGCGATCGGCCTCTGCCGCGACATCAGTAGCCCCGCAGCTGCTCGCGATACGCCTCGACGTTGCGCCCGAGCTCGCGCACCGAATCGCCGCCGAACTTCTCGAGCGCCGCGTCGGCCAGCGTGATCGCGACCATCGCCTCGCCGACGACCGAGGCGGCCGCGACCGCGCACACGTCGCTGCGCTCGAAGGCGGCGTCGGCCTGCTCCTTGGTGCCGACGTGCACCGAGGGGAGCGGCGTGCGCAGCGTGGCGATCGGCTTCATCGCCGCGCGCGCGAGCAGCGGGGCGCCGTTGGTGATGCCCCCCTCGAGCCCGCCGGCGCCGTTTCGCGGCCGGACGAAGGCGTGGCTCGCGTCGTCGTACGCGATCGGATCGTGCACCTCGCTGCCGCGCAGGCGCGCCGCCTCGAAGCCGAGGCCGATCTCGACCCCCTTGATCGCCTGGATCGACATCAGGGCCTGCGCGATGCGCCCGTCGAGCTTGCGGTCCCACTGCACGTGGCTGCCGAGCCCCGGGGGGAGCCCCGTCGCGACGATTTCGAACACGCCCCCGAGCGTGTCGCCGGCGTGGGAGGCGGCGTGGATCGCCTCGCGCATGCGCGCCTCGGCCTCGGCGTCGGCGCACGCGAGGTCGCTCGCCCGCGCGCGCTCACGCACCGCCGCGGGCGCGAGCGACCGGTGCGCCGCCGCGACGACCTCGCCGATCGACGTCACGTGCGCGAACACCTCGACGCCGATCGTCGCGAGCAGCGCCTTGGCCACGGCGCCCACCGCGACGCGCATGGTCGTCTCGCGCGCGCTCGCGCGCTCGAGCACGTCGCGCAGATCGCGGCGATCGTACTTGAGGGCCCCCGCGAGATCGGCGTGGCCCGGGCGCGGGCGCACCACCGGCTCGGGCGGCGCCCCGAACGGCGCCGGGCCCATGCGCCCCGTCCAGCTCGCGAAGTCGCGGTTCTCGACCAGGAGCGCGAGGGGCGAGCCGATCGTCTCGCCGCCGCGCACGCCGGCCTGCAGCGTCACGCGGTCGGCCTCGATCTTCATGCGGCCGCCGCGGCCGTAGCCGCGCTGCCTACGCGCGAGATCGGCGTCGACGTCGGCCGCGAGCAGCGCGAGCCCCGCGGGCACGCCGTCGATGATCGCGACGAGGCCCGGGCCGTGCGACTCGCCCGCGGTGAACCAGCGAAAGTGGGGCACGCCCATTTTCTAACGCGACTGGGGGCGGGCGTCCTCGCGCGCCGCTGGCAGGCCGTCGAGGAGCGGCCTGCTAGCGCCGGAAGCGCGCGCGCAGCGAGGCGAGCGCGGCCTCGGGGCGCACGCGCAGCGAGAGCTCGAGGCCGTCCGGGCGAAAGCGCGCGCCGGTGACCTGGATGAGATCGCCGAGGCGCCCGAGCGGCGTCGGGCGCTGCACGATCTTGCGGATCGCGGCGACCTTGCCGAGATCGACGGTGAGCCGGTCCGCGGAGGCCTCGAGCGGCCGGCCGATCAGCTCGGCGACCGTCTGCACGATGCGCTCGGGCCCCATCGACGCGAGCGCCGCGCCGCCGAAGGCGCCGAGCACCCCCATGACGCCGGTGGCCCTGCCGCCGTCCTTGGACGCGAGCGTCGGCGCCTCGAGCAGCCGTAGCCCGAGCACGCCGCCGTCGGCGCGCAGCTCCAACGCGGCGACGGCCGCGCGCACCACCAGCCGCGTCGAGGTCCCCATCACGCGAAGCACCAGGTGCAAGCGCGCGTCCCCTTCGTCGGGCACGAGCTCGAGCGACTCGATGGTCTTGGCGCTCTCGAGCGCCGAGCGCGCGAGCGCGACGAGGCGCGGCGTCGGCAAGAGCAGCTTGCCGCGGGCGAGGCCGAGGCCGCTCGCGCGGGCGATCTCGAGGGCGATCGCCGGGAGCTCGCCGCGCGCGCGCGCGTCAGCCGGCGTGCGGGGCGTCGGGCGCGGCGGCTCTGCCATCGGCGCGCATGCTAGCAACTCGTCGGGGCGGCAGCAGCGACGGCGCGGGCGGACCGAGCGGAGATCGATCGATCGCGTCGTTCGCCCACGTCTCGAGCCAGGTCGTCCACGAGAGCGGCTGCTTGGCGAACATCAGCCGCGCGGTCTCCAGCGGCGGCGCCCCCTCGAGCGCGCCTCGGCCGCGCACGCGCGCCGTCGCCTCGGCCGCGTCGTCGTCGAGCGGGTAGACGATCTCGACGCCGAACGACCCGCTCGGCCAGACGACCAGGCCGTCGTCGGCGATGTCGTAGGGGGGGATGGCGCCGTGATCGGCGAGCAGGGCCTCGATCTGCTCGCGCACGAGGTCCACCGCCGCGCGCGCGTACAGGCCGGCGAGCGCCGCCGCGAAGACCCGCCGCTGCGCCTCGTCGAGCGCGTCGAGGAAGCCGGGCTCCGCGACGCCCGCGACGACGAAGCCCGACTGCTCCTCGAACGCCAAGCTCAGCTCGCCGCCGCCGAGCGTGGGCGCGCGCAGGCCCACCAGGACGCGGTTGCCGCCGAGCTCGACCCCGTCGACCTCGACCGGCCCGCCGCGCCACTGCGGCGCGCGCGAGAGCAACGAGCCGAGCTCGCGATCGACGAAGCGCGCGACCGCCTCCTCGAGCTCGAGGCGCTGCGCAGAGAGCTCGGCGAGCCGGTCGGCGTGCGCGCGCGCGGCGCGGCGGATCTTCGCGGTGAGCTTCGGGATCGTGCCCGAGTGGAAGCCTGGCTTGAGCAGCCCCGCCATGGTCTCGCCGTGGTGACCGATGGGCGAGGCGCGCAGGCGCGCGGGCCGCGAGGCCTCGTAGAGCTTGTAGTTCTCCTTGAGCTCCCACGCGAGGAAGCCGAAGACGCCCGGCAACAGCAGCGTGGTGATCGAGGCGAGCGCCGCCGCCGGCAGCCGCCCGATCGGGCGCAGCACGCGCATCAGCGCCCGGATGATCTGCGGCGCGAGCGGCAGGATGATCTTGTGCGAGACGGTGACGACCGGGAAGTGCTTGATCGGGTTGACCTGCGGCTCGATGAGCAGGTTCACGTAGATGCGCAGGAAGAAGGCGAAGAAGCCCCACACGAGGCCGAAGGCCCCCTTGGCGACGATCGCCGGCGCGCCCTCCTCCTTGCCGAAGCGCAGCCGCTCGTCGACCGCGTAGATGAGCCGCTCGGTCCCCTCGACGAGCGCGGCGAAGACCTCGCCGATCGCCTTGAAGATCCCCGGCAGCACGCGCGTGCGCAGGTGGCGGAAGCTGCGCACCGCGTAGTCGAGCGCGATCTCCTCGGCGGCCGATCCGAAGCGCGTGAGCAGAAGGACGAAGCTCGCGAGGGCGACGATCGCGCCGCCGACCCGGTCCGCGTGCAGCGCGTGGTGAATTGCGCGAGCGTGGGCGCGCCCCGAGGGGAGCACCAGCCACGCGAGCGCGCCGAGGACGATCGGCCTCACGACGTGGCGTCGCGCCGCGGCCATCGGCTCGCCGCGCAGCACCCGGCGCACCAGGGGCAGGCGCGCGATGGCCAACGGCACGCGGAAGAAGACCGCCGCGAGCAAGAAGCCGACAGCGCCGGCGACGCGCCCGCCGATCTCGCGCACCAGCGCGCTGTGGACGAGGCCGAAGACCAAGAGCGCGGCGAGGGGGAGCGAGATCGGACCGAGCAGGTGCGGCCGGTGGTGCTCGTGCACGCCGAACAGCCGCAGCAGCGGCTCGAGCAGGTGCTGCGCCCCCTCGAGCAGCACGTACGCCGCGAGCACCGGCAAGAGCGCGTAGAGCGCCACGAAGCGACCGACGCGCGTGCCGAACAGCAGCGCGGAGGCCTTCTGCAGCCAGCGCAGGTAGATCTCGCCGCGGCGATAGACGCCGTCGAGCTCGATCGAGAGGCGGCGATCGGCGCGCAGCAGCGGGTCGTCGAAGACCAGCTCGCGCACGCCGCGCAGCCCCGGCAGCTTCAGATCGTTTCGCGAGATGGCGTCGCGCAGCTGCCCGAGATCGAAGTGGCCGCGCGCGATCGCGAGGTCGACGAGCTCGTCGACGAGCTTGGTGCGGGCGACCTGCTCGGGGCGCGACGAGGGGCGCAGGCCGACCTCGTCGAGCACCCGCTCGAGCGCGGGACCCACCGCGCGGCGCACGGCGCGATCGGCGGCGGCCGAGAGCGCGTGGACCGCGCGGCGCACCGCCCTGACGTCGGCGGCGTCCTCGGCCGAGGCGCGCACCAGCGCGAGCTTTCGCTCTGCGGCGTGGACCTCGCGCGCGACGCGCACCTCGCGC
>JAJXTK010000546.1 GCA_021783935.1 Myxococcales bacterium
GAGGCTGGGGAGCTCCTTGCGCAGCCGCTCGGGGGCGATCCCCTCGCGCGAGAGCACCGCGAGCCAGTCGACCAGCTCGCTCGTCGACGGGCGCTTGCGCAGCCGCGGCGCCTCGCGCACGCCGTAGAAGGCGGCGATGGCCTGGTCGACGAGCGCGTCGTCGACGGCGGGGTGGTGGACCCGCACGATCTCGCGCATGCGGCCGCGGTCGGGGAACTCGATGAAGTGGAAGACGCACCGCCGCAGGAAGGCGTCGGGCAGCTCCTTTTCGTTGTTCGACGTGATGATCACGACGGGGCGTGCGCGCGCCACGATCTCGTCGCCGGTCTCCGACACGACGAAGCGCATGCGATCGAGCTCGTGGAGCAGATCGTTCGGGAACTCGAGGTCGGCCTTGTCGACCTCGTCGATCAAGAGTACGCGCCGCCGGTCGGCCGTCGACTCGGCGAACGCGCGCCCGAGCGGGCCGAGCTTGATGTAGCGCCGGATGTCGTTCGGATCGCGCGCCGGCAGCCCCGCGCGCCGATCGGCGTCGCCGAAGCGCGCATCGTAGAGGCGCGCCACGGTGTCGTAGACGTAGAGCCCGTCTTGCGCCTTGGTCGTGGACTTCACGGGCCAGTGGATGAGGTTCTGCGCCGCCCCGCCGCCGCCGAGCGCGTCGGCGGTCGCGGTCGCGAGGAGGGTCTTACCCGTGCCGGGCTCCCCCTTGACGAGCAGCGGGCGCTCGAGCGCGAGGGCGCAGCGGACGGCCGATTCGAGGCCGGGGTCGGTGAGGTAGGTCGCGGTGCCGGAGAAGTGGGGGAGCGGCATTCGTGGGGTCGAGCTCGAGCCGGTGTTGGACTGCGCGAGGCAGGCCCGTCTCAGGGCGGGGGCGGGCGCCGGGCACGCTAGCGTAGCGCCCACCCGGGCTGTCGCCAGGGTGCGAGGTCGAGGCGACCGCATGGGGGTCGCGTCCCAGGCGAGGCGCGAGGTCGGCGTCGTCGCGAGGACTGGCAGGCCGTCGAGGAACGGCCTGCCTGCCAGCACCCCGACGTCGAGGGTCGGCGAGGAGAGCACCTCGAGCGCCTGCCGCCGAGGCGTCGATCCTCGTGCGCCTCGAGTGCGGCCTTGAGGTGCCGTCCACCAGCAAACGCAGCGGCCTGTGCGTTTGGTGCCCGCCTGGCGGACGAGGCGGTAGCATGCGCCAGCATGACGCGTCGAATCCCTGCCGTCGCGATCGCCTTCACGCTGATGCTGTCGGCCGCGACGGCCTTCGCCGATCGCGTCGCGAACGTGCACGCGCGCGGCACCGCCTCGGCCGACGATCGCGCGCGCGTCGAGAAGGCCGCCGGCGACGCGATTCACGCCCTCGGCGACACCACGCCCGAGCCGAAGGAGATCGTCGACGGCGAGGCCGCGGCCGGTAGCCTCATCGGCACGAGCGCGGGGCTCGTGGCGGTCGGCAAGACGACCGGCTCCGAGTGGGTCGTCGAGGCGACCGTCGCGCCGCGCGCCGCCGGCCTCCGCCTCGATCTCAAGGTCTGCAAGGTGGCAAGCGGGCGCGTCGAGACCGCCTCGCGCGATCTCGATCTCGGCGGCGATCTCGTCGCGCAGATCAAGGAGATGTTGGCGCTGATGCTCCGCCCGCAGGGGATCGCCGACGATCCGCTCCCTTGGCTCGGCGGGCCGCCTGCGGCGCCGGCGTCGCCGAAGCCGCCGGAGCCGCCGCCGAAGCCTCCGGTCCCGACCCCCGGCGCGCCGGCCACGCCGCCGCTGCCGCCGCCCGAGTACGGCCGCCCCGGCTCGGTGCTCATGGGGATCGGCGGCGGAGCGTACGGCATCCTCGCGCGCCCGAACGACGCGCGCGGCGGGCGCACCCTCGGGGCGTTCGACGTCGACGTCGGCTACTCGCTGCCGTCGATGCGGCAGCTCGAATTCACCGCGCTCGTCGGCGGCTACTTCGGGCCGGCCGGCGCGCTGCGCATCGAGGGTGGGGCGCGCTACATGTGGCCGCTCACGCGCGCCGTCGCGCTCGGCGCCGCTGCGAGCGTCGGCGTCCTCGCGGCGACGACCAGCTCGGCGACGGTCCGGCTCACCCTCGGCGCGAGCCCGGTGGTGGCGATTGCGCTCGGCGGCCCCTTCCAGCTCGATCTCATCGCGCCCTCGCTGCGCGTCTCGCCCGGCGCGGGCGGCGCGCTCGGGTTCCTCGGGGGTGAGGCGTCGCTCGTCTATCGCCTATGAGCGAGGTCGGGCCCGTCGCCGCCTCGCGATCGCGCTCGATCGAGCTGCCCACCCGCCGCGCGACGATGGCGCTCGCGCGCGCCCTCGCCGCGGAGCTGTCGCCCGCCGACGTCGTGCTCCTCGACGGCGAGCTCGGCGTCGGCAAGACGTTCCTCGCGCGGGCCCTGCTGCGAGGGCTCGGTCTCCCCGCGGTGATCGCGGTGCCGAGCCCGACCTTCACGCTGATGAACGAGTACCCCCGCGAGCTCGGCGTGCGGGTGCCCGTCGTCCACGCCGATCTGTACCGGGTTCGCGCCGACGATGCGCAGGGGGCGCTGCTCGAGACGGTCGCGGAGCTCGGGCTCCGCGAGCGGCGCGTGGAAGGCTGGGCGCTGCTCGTCGAGTGGGCAGGTGAGGCGCCCGAGGCCTTCGGCGGCGACGTGCTCTCGATCCGCCTCGCGCGCGTCGACATGGGACGACGCGCGACCCTCGTCGCGTCGGGGCCGCGCGCCGCGATGCTCCTCGGGTCAGCCGCGCGCGTCGGGTGAAGGGCGCGCGAATCATCGAGCGAGCCACGATCGCTATCGCTATCCTCGCCCGCTCGATGCTCCGCAGCCACGCGCGCCGGTCGCTGCCCCGCGCCGCGATCGCCCTCGCGATCGGGGCGGCGCCGACCGCCGCGCGCGCCTACGAGGCGGAGATCGACGCGACCACCGCGGGGCAGGCCTACCAGCTCAAGGGGGCGAGCGGCGAGCCGATCCTCTCGCGGCGCCGCGTCACGCAGACGCTCGCCCTCGGGGTCTACGACATCGGCGACACCTCGAACGGCGGCGACGGCCCGCAGATCTCCTTCCGCGCGCGCCTGCGGCTCGACGCCGATTTCGGCATGTCGATGGAGGAGTACGCGCTGGATCGCTCGAGCACGACCGCCCGCTTCGTGCCGGGGCTCGCGCCGGCCCCCGTCGATCTCATGTACGGCTACCTCGAGGCGCGGCGCCTCGCCGGCGGCACGGTGACCTTGCGCGTCGGCCGTCAGTACGTGGTCGATCCGCTCGGCTTCTACTCGTTCGACGGCGCGCTCGCGCGCGTGCTCACGCCGGCGTTCGTCGTGCTCGAGGCGTACGGCGGCTTCGAGGTGCGCGGAGGCTTGCCGCTCTCGAGCTACGTCAACGAGCAGGGGGTCCAGCGCGTCGATCGCGGGGGCTACCCGAGCACGGGCTATCCGTCGTACGAGCAGGCCGCCATCGCCCCGATGTACGCGGTCGCGCTCGAGTCGGCGGGGCCGAGCTGGATCCACGGGCGCGTCACCTACCGCAAGGCCTGGAACACCGGCGAGAGCTTCGTCGGCGGCGGCGGCTACCTCGGTGGTCCCGACACCCTCGGCATCTACGATCAGCGGCGCGTCTCGAGCGAGCGTCTGGGCGTGGGCGCGGAGGCGCAGCCGCTCGACTTCCTCGATCTGCGCGGTACCGCGGTCTACGACATTTACGGGCGGCAGATGACCACGATCGAAGGGAGCGCGGAGGTGACGCTCAAGAAGACGACCTTCGGCGTGCACTACGACTTCTGGCGGCCGCTCTTCGACGCCGATTCGATCTTCAACGTCTTCGGCATCGAGCCGATGGACGACATCTCGGCGCGCGTCGAGGTCGATCCGACCGACCGCTTCTCGCTCGGCGCCGACGCGACGATGCGCCGCTACCGGAGCGACGACCCCGTCGACGCCTCGCGGGGATCGATTCGCGTCGCCAGCAGCGCCGGCTTCGGCGGCGATCTGCGCATGCGCTACGTGTGGCCGACCACGCGCGTCGCGCTGACCGGCTCGTCGCTCGCCGGCGACGAGGGGATGCGCGTCGGCGTCGACGCCGCCCTCTCGCGCCTGTTCCTCGAGCGCTGGAACGTCGACGTGCGCGGGTCGGTGTTCCGCTTCGAAGACAAGCTGCGCGTCGACGCCGAGGGGCAGACGCGATCGGCCACGAGCCTCGGCTACGTGCTCGGCGGGGGCTACAAGATCGATCGCGACACCAACGTGCAGCTGGAATTCGAGCACGACATGAACCGCCTCGTCGGCCAGCGCTACCGCTTGCTCGCCCTGCTCAACGTCAGGACGTGGCTATGAGCGCGCGCTCATCGGCGCTCTTGGTCGCGACGGCGACGCTGCTCGGCGCCGCGCTGGCCGTGGCCGCGCCGGACGCCTCCAAGACGGGCGGGGGGCTCGCCGCGTCGAGCGCGACCCCGAGCGCGCCGGCGGCCGCGAGCGCGTCGACGCTTGCGCCGATGACCTACGCGCACGGGCTCGCGCCGATGGCGTCGGGGAGCGCCGTGCCCACGTCGATGCTGCCGCCGGCCGCCGACGATCTCGACCGGGGGCCTTCGCTCGCGATCTTCCC
>JAJXTK010000547.1 GCA_021783935.1 Myxococcales bacterium
GCACTACTTCCACGTCGTGTTCACGCTCCCCGCCGAGCTTCGTGCCGTCGCCTGCCGCTCGCGCGAGGCGGTGTTCGACATGCTCTTCGCCAGCGCGGCGGCCACGCTGCTCGCGCTCGGGCGCGACCCGAAGCGCCTGGGCGCCGAGCTGGGCGTGACGATGGTGCTGCACACCTGGACGCGCGAGCTGCTCTGGCATCCGCACGTGCACGCTATCGTCACCGGCGGCGGACTGTCCGACGACGGAGCGCGCTTCGTCCGCGCTCGGCGTCGATTCCTCTTCCCCGTGCGAGTCATGGGCGCGCTCTTTCGTGGAAAGATGCTCGCCGCGCTCGAGCGCGCCCAGGCGCGCGGGCACGTCGACCTCGGACAGGTCGACCTTCACGCGCTCCGAGCCAAGCCCTGGATCGTCTACGCGAAGCGGCCCTTCGGCGGGCCCGAGCAGGTCCTTCGCTACCTCGGGCGCTACACGCACCGCGTCGGCATCTCCAACCAGCGGCTGCTCAGGTGCGACGACCGCGGCGTCACCTTCCGCACCAAGGACGGCAAGTGCGTCACCGTCGACCCCCAGGAACTGCTCGCGCGCTTCGTCCAGCACGTCCTGCCCCCGCGCTTCGTCAAGATCCGGCACTACGGCTTGCACGCCGCAAGTCACGCCACCACGCGACTCGCCGTCGCTCGAAAGAGGCTCGCTCCTCACGCGACACCTCCCCCGCGCCACGAGCGCGAAGATGTCGCCGCCCTCCTGTTGCGACTCACCGGCATCGACCTGAGCGTCTGCTCCGCATGTCACTCGCCCGCCCTCGTGCGCACCGCGCTGCCCGACCCCAGAGCCCGCGCTCCGCCGGCGGCCGCATGATGGCCCCCCACGCTCCGACAGTTCGCGTTCGCGATCGCGCACCCGTCTGTCCGCGCCTCCCCAACCCTGCCTCGGACGCCCCAGCCTCACGCCTCGAGCCAGCTCGACCCCCGCCATCGCGACGCGACTCCCCGCATGGCACGCCGCGCGGACGCACGAGCCGTCCCCGCGAACGATTCGCGCTGCGCCAACTTCCCCATACCCGCCTCTGACGACGCCGCGTCGCTGCCGCGCATCGGCTCCGTCCAAGAGTCGATTGTGCAAGCGCGCACCCCTGCTCGGGCGCCTACCACCCCGTCGGCGCGCTCACCCAATCGACTGCTGGTTAGCGGCTCAAGCGGCGTTCAATGCTACTGGAATGGCGCACTCACTGGTGCCGCGCGTGCTCCGCGAAGGGGTCGCGAAGAAGGCGCTCAAGAGCAAGGGGCAGAAGCGCGCGACCGTCTACAGCACGCGGTGATGCGGGTGCTGCCCGCCGGCTGAGTCGGTTCGACGTTCCGGCGAAGAGGCCGTAGGGTCGCTGTGGAGCCAGCCCTCGCAATCGCGGTGAAGAACAACTCGACCGAGGAGCGGTGCACGATGTTGGCCGAGCGGCTCCGGGCCGGGGCGAGCTACAACGGCAACGACGAGGTGACGCAGTGACCTACGACGAGTTCAAGCACGCCTGGATCTTGGCGCGGCGAGAGTCTGGCCTTCCGCTCTTCAGCGCCGACGAGGGCAACGAGACGCTGGACACGCACTCGCTCAGTCGCACGTTCGAGACGCTCGTCGAGCCGCTTGGCGGGCAGGAGGCCGAGCCGTTCACGATCGCCGCCGCCCTCTCCTGGCGCTGGGACGCCCTGGCAACGGCGCGCACGTTGACGACCGAGGAGGACATTCTCACCGAGGTGTTCGGCCGAGAACGTGTGTGGGGCCACAAGCCCAAGACCGAGCGCTCACCGCTGCGCGTGGATGTCTCGCTTCGTGCGTCCCTGCCCTACGGCAAGGCCATCCCCATGCCTTCGGGGGCGACCTGGACGAAGTGGGCGCGTGAGGCGCACGGCCGCCTTGAACGGATCGAGCCTCTCGTTCCCGAGAAGACCACGCGGAAAGGGCGCGATGGGCGCGTGGAGATCCTCGCCTGGCAGAGCGACCCCGTGGCGAAGGTCACTTGCGGCGTAGGCGGCGAGTTGAAGCTCGACAGCATCGAGATCGCCGCCTTCCAGATCATCGAGCTGCCGCGCCGCTGGGACGACACCGACCGCAAGCAGGACGAGCATCCGGCAGGCCAGCTCGACGAGTTGTTCGCGCGTGCGCGTGCTGCTCTGCAAGCATGGATGCAGGCAGTCGATCATCTTCGGCCGAGAATGGGCGCCCTCAAGTGAAGACCCCCCAAGCCCTTCCTCGGCACGTGGCGTATCGCGGCCCCTTGCAGAAACCTGGCGACGAGTCTTGACGCGGCGGCACACCTGCGCGAGCGAACTGTCTCCGCATGACCGCCGCCACCCCGCTCAATCGCCCCGACCTCTCCGCGCCTGTACGCGTGAACTTCACGTGCAACCGCTGCCGCACGACCGCCAGGGTCCAGGTGCCCTGGGCGGCCGTCGACCCCACCGCCGAGGGCTGGGACGGCATCGTGCTGGGGCGCGTCGTGCAATGCGCCGACTGTGGCGCAGTGGACGACTACACGCTCGACGAGCGGTCTCGCCTCACCGTGCTCGGTCGAGCGATGGCTGCCGAGACGACCGATCGCAAGCCCGCCACGAGCGCGCAGCCGAGCGGTGTGGCTGTAGGCCTCTTGCGCCTGTGGGACGGCACGCGCGTCCGTCGGCCCTCGGAGGCGCTCGCACACTTGAAGCGCGAGGCCGAGGAGCGTCCGACAGGCGCGGCGTGGCGCAGGCTGGGCAACCTCTGCGAACGCTACGGGCGCATCGAGGAAGCCGTCGCCTCGTGGAGCAAGGCCCTCGAGACCGACCCCGACGAGGCGGACGCAGCCTACAGCCTCGCAGCCCACGCATTCGAGGAATGCGACGTGGAGCATGGCTTTGCGAAGCTCTGCGACGCCATCGCACGACTGCCACGCGCGAAGGACATGAAGCGGGAAGCGCGACAGCAGGTCGGAGCGGCGCTCGCGGACATGCTCGGCACCGTGCTCGCATCGACCGACGAGCCCCTGGCGCTCAAGGCCATCTGGCGCGACGGCGAGGTCCGCAACGGCGAGCCCCTGGTGCGGCTGAGCGGCGTCGACCTGCGTGAGGTTCGCGACTGGGACGCTCTGGCGCGGTTTTTCGCGAGCGAGAGCGTCGTGGGGCTTGCGCTCTCGTCCGAGCTCCCGCCCCAAGGCGAGCCGTCGCAGCTCGCGGACCTGCTCGAGGGCGGAGCACCAGGCACGCCTGCTGACCTCGTGCCCCTAGTCCGCGCCCGTCCGAAGGTCGGGCGGAACGATCCGTGCATCTGCGGCAGCGGCAGGAAGTTCAAGAAATGCTGCGGGATGGGCTAGCGATCGTGGACGAAGCCGCGCTCGCCGCCAAGCTCGCCAAGATCGAGGCCCTGTTCGCGGGCGCCGCGACCGAGGGCGAACGCGCCGCAGCTGCCGGAGCCCGTGAGCGCATCCTCGAGCGCCTTCGCGAGGTCGAGAAGGCGGACCCGCTTGCCCGGTGGAAGGAGCGCTCTGGCAAGGACTTCTAGTGACAGACCCGCATGGTCATTGTTCATCGGCGCTCCCTCCTCAGCATTGTGACGGGCGAGCCGTTCCAGCCGGTGCGCCTCTACTACTCGGTTCGCGACAGGGCGGCTCGCGGAACCTCTCCCGGAGTAGGGTGGACGCCGTGGCTCCGGCGAAGATCATCGAGGAGGTCGAGCGGCTGGTCGGCGCCTGGTGCGACAGGCGGTCCCTCCGCGCCCTGCGTGCGATCCTCTCGGGCTGGCCGCTGACGAGTGGGCTGACGGACGACTGGGGCAACCTCCTCGACGCCCTTGAGAAGGTTCGAGCCTTCGCTCGCGACGAACTGACGGAGAACGAAGCACGAGCGGTCGAGGATTTGATCCACGAGGTGCAGCGGGTGGTGACCCAGCGGCTGGGGAGCCCATGAGCGCGAACGAATGCACCCGGTGTCGTGATCTTCGGACGACCATCGCCATCGAACGGCCCGCCGACCTGACGAAGGTGCTTAGGGTCATCCGCGACAACATCTCGGACGGAACCCTCGCCGAAGGCCCGGCGACGCCCAGCGGGGGCCGCCCCGACTTCAAGGCGATCCCCGTCGACGGGCCGTGGCCTGACTACATCGAGCACGAGTTCTCATGCACCGCGTGCGGCCAAGCATTCCGTCTCCGGGCGGAGACGTACCACGGGGCCGGTGGCACGTGGGCGCCGCGCCCCTGAGCCGAAGGTTCCCGCTTCCGAGGGACCTTGACCGAGTTCCACCCCTCCGGCCCCCTCAGGTGGTGGGGCAGGTGGTGGGGCGACCCCGAGAGGGGGAGGCTCGCTTGCCCGGTCGATGCCTGGAACCCCTATAATTCTCGGGGATCGTTTGTAGGCGCGAGAGGTTTCGAACCTCCGACCCCTACCGTGTCAAGGGCGGCATCGGGACGCGCGTGGGGCTTGTTTTTTTAGGGAGATCGTGAGGTCGGCCGGGTAGGGCGCACAACCATGCGCACAAGCAGACTCCGCTGCTCTCGCCCCCCAGCAGCCGCTCAGCCCCACGTCGGGAAGGGGGCGCTCCTCTCGCAGAAGT
>JAJXTK010000548.1 GCA_021783935.1 Myxococcales bacterium
GGCTGCAGTTCATCCAGCTGCCGCCCGGCGTGCAGCCGCAGATCTCGCCGTGGAACGCGATCGGCGAGCTGTTCCGCTACACGGTGCGTGGCCCCGGCTACGCCTCGCGCGACCTCAAGACGCAGGAGGACTGGGTCCTCGAGCGCCAGTTCAAGCAGGTCGACGGCGTCATCGACGTCGTGAGCTTCGGCGGCGAGACCAAGCAGTACCACGTCGACGTCGACCCCTTTCGCCTCAAGGCGTTCAACATCTCGCTCTCGACGCTGATGTCGGCGATCGCCAACGCCAACACCAACGTCGGCGGTCAGCGCCTGTTCATGGGCGAGCAGTCCTACGACGTGCGCGGCGTGGGCCTGATCAACAACACCCGCGACATCGAGAACATCGTGCTGAACGCGCAGAGCGGCACGCCGGTGCGCCTGCGCGAGATCGGCGACGCGAGCATCGGCGCGGCGCCGCGCCTCGGCATCGTGGGGCGCGACGACGACCCCGACGTCGTGCAGGGCACGGTGCTCATGCGCTACGGCGGCGAGACCCCGCACACGCTCAAGGGGATCTACGACCGCGTCGCGCTGATCAAGAAGAACCACATCCTGCCGCCCGGGATGTACGTCGAGCCGTACTACGACCGCGGCGCGCTGGTGAAGACGACGACGCACACCGTGCTCGAGAACGTGCTCGTCGGCATGGTGCTCGTGTCGCTGGTGCTCTGGCTCTTCCTCGGGCACACCAAGGCCGCGCTCATCACCGCGCTGAACATCCCGATCGCGCTGCTCATCGCGTTCACCGGCATGGTGGTGACCGACACGCCCGCGAACCTCATCTCCATCGGCGCGGTCGACTTCGGCATCGTCGTCGACTCGACCGTCATCATGATGGAGAACATCTTTAGGCACCTCGGCTCGCACGGGCGCGGCTCGATGAGCGATCGCGTGCTCGCCGCCGCCCGCGAGGTCGCCGGGCCGATGACCTTCTCGACGCTGATCATCGGCGTCGCGTTCCTGCCGCTGTTCACCATGACGGGCGTCTCGGGCGTGATCTTCTCGCCGATGGCGCACACCTACGCGTTCGCGATCGGCGGCGCGATCCTCATGGCGCTGACGCTCACGCCGGTGCTGGCGAGCCGCTTCGTGGCGGCCGACACCGAGGAGAAGGAGAGCCTCATCCTGCGCGCTCTGCACGCCGTCTACGAGCCGATCTTCCGCGCCGGCGTGAGGCGACCCGTGCCGTTCGTCGTCCTGGGGCTCGCGCCGGTGGTCGTCGTCCTCGCGCTCTTCGGCGGACTCGGCCGCGAGTTCATGCCGCACCTCGAGGAGGGGAACTTCTGGATCCGCGCGACCCTGCCGACCTCGATCTCGCTCGACCAGTCGGCGAAGTACGTCGGCCGCATGCGTTCGCTCCTGCGCGGCTGCCCCGAGAGCGGCCCGTGCACCGAGGACAACCGCAAGCACAAGGAGATCACCACCGTGGTCTCGCAGCTCGGTCGCCCGGACGACGGCACGGACATGTCGGGCTTCTACAACATCGAGCTCTTCGCGCCGCTCAAGCCGTTCGAGGAGTGGCCCAAGGGGCTCACCAAAGACAAGCTCACCGACGAGCTGTCCAAGGAGCTCCAGGAGGCCTTCCCCGGCGTGGTCTTCAACTTCTCGCAGATGATCAGCGACAACGTCGAGGAGGCGATGTCGGGCGTGAAGGGGGAGAACGCCGTCAAGATCATCGGCCCGGATCTCCACGCCAACGAGGCGAACGCCGAGGCGATCGTCGACGTGATGAGCAAGGTGCCGGGCGTGAAGGATCTCGGCATGTTCCACTCGCTCGGCATGCCGAGCGTGAAGATCGTCCCGGATCGCGCGGCGTGCGCGCGCTACGGCCTCAACACCGGCGACGTCGAGGCCGTCGTCTCGGCCGCGATCGGCGGCCAGGCGGTCACGCAGGTCTACGAGCGCGAGAAGGCGTTCGATCTCACGGTGCGCTGGAACGAGAAGTACCGGAGCACGGTCGAGTCGATCCGCGAGATCATGGTCACCACGCCGACCGGCGCGTCGGTGCCGCTGGGGCAGATCGCGTCGATCACGCCCGAGAACGGGCCCGCCGTCATCTACCGCGAAGACGGCAGCCGCTATGCGCCGGTGAAGTTCTCGGTGCGCGGGCGCGATCTCGTCGGGACGATCACCGACGCGCAGCAGCGCATCGCGTCGGCGCCGAACGTGAAGCTCTCGTACGACACCCATTTCGCGTGGGACGGCGAGATCAACCAGCTCCACGAGGCCGAGGGGCGCCTGCGGATCATCATCCCGGTGACGCTCGCGCTGATCGCCTTCCTCGTCTACAACGCCGTCAAGACGGGGCTCGACTCGGTCATCGTGCTCCTCAACATCCCGATCGCCTCCGCGGGGGGCATCCTCGCCCTGCTGCTGACGGGCACGCACTTCTCGGTGTCGGCGGCGATGGGCTTCATCTCGATCTTCGGCATCGCGATCCAGGACGCGATCCTCGTGGTCACCTACTTCCAGCGCCTGCGCGACGCCGAGGGGATGGCGCTCGAAGAGGCGGCGCACCAGGCGGCCTCGCGCCGCTTCCGCGCGGGGCTCATGACCACGCTCGTGGCGACGCTCGGCCTGCTGCCGGCGGCGCTGTCGCACGGCATCGGCTCCGAGACGCAGAAGCCGCTCGCCCTGGTCGTGATCGGCGGCTCGCTGATCCTCGCGATCCTCACGCGCGTGCTCCAGCCGCCGATCCTCGTGTTGGCGCACCGGCTGTTCGGCCGACGCAGGCCCGAGCTCCCGCCCCCCTCGCTGCCGTCGACGGGCGCCCCGCGCGAGGGGCTGCCGCTCTGACGACCCGCGGCCCGCGCGCGCGTCCGCTCAGCCGACGGAGCCCGCCTCGCGCAGCGCCTCGATCGCCTCGATCGCGATCGCCTCGACGACGTCGCCTGCGCGCACGCGCCCCTTGTCGTCGAGCGCGGCGGCGAGGCGCAGCAGGTCGCCCCGCGCGGCCCCCTCGATCGGCGCGTTGGCGTCGCTCGCCTCGCGATCGAGCCGGCCGACGCGGGCGCCGTGCGGCCCGTAGGCGGGATCGGGCGCGTCGCGGAGCGGATCGCCGCAGACCACCAGCTCACGCTTGCCCTTGCTGACCAGCGGCGCGCTGACGACGCGCTCGAGGCGCCCGCCGGTGCGCGAGAGGTCGCCGAGCGTCGGGCCCGACGCGCCCACGATCAGGTAGGAGAAGGTCAGCCCCTGCCAGCGGAGCCCCGCGGCCTTGGCGACAGGCTTCAGCCGCTCGGGGAGATCGACCTCGAGATCCTCGTGGCACCAGTCCGCGTCGCGCGCGAGCAGCGGGCAGGCGCCGCGATGGACGCACGGCGCGACGATCGCGGCGTCGCCCGCGGCGATCAGCGCCTCGCGCACGCGCTGCAGGTGGCGCGATCGCGGACGGAGCGCGGGCTCGACGATCACGAGCGTGCCGTCCTTGGCGAGCAGGTTGTCGAGCAGGCCCGAGATCAGCGCCCCGTGGCGCGCGACGCGCTCGTCGGGGGCGCGATCGAGGTCGAGCTCGGTGAGCACGTTGCCGAGCAGGATCACGTCGAAGCGCGCCCGCGCCGCGTGCGAGACGACCTGGTCCATGGGGCGCGCGGCGGTGCGCAGCTCGATTGCGACCTTCCCCTCGCGCGGCACGCGCTTTCCGAGCTCGCGCGCGAGATCGAGCGCGGCCTCGTCGGCGTCGAGCGCGAGCACGTCGATCGAACCCGACTGACCGGCGAGATCGAGCGCGCGCGCCAAGCCCCGGTGCGAGGCGCCGAGCCCCGCGCCGAGATCGAGCACGCGCAGCGGGGCCCCCTTGGCGAGCGCGATGCGACCGAGCGCGATGGCCTCGCGCGCGGCGCCCGCGACCTTGGGCACGTCGCGCGCGAAGTAGAAGCCGAGGCGGGCGGCCAGGTGCTTGCCCGGACCGAGCCCGCGCAGCGCGGGGTCGTTGTACGCCTCGCCGAGCGCGGCGAGGTGCGGCGCGAGGCGCTGCGGCTCCGCCAGCGTCGGCAGTCGGTGCGACTTCGCGATCTCGATCGCGGCGTCGAGGAGCGCGTCGGAGGCGGGGGTCGGGAGGGCGCCGATCATGGCGCGAAGGAGTAGCAGAAGGTCGGGGAGCTCACCGTCTCACGACCCCCGGGCCCAAGAAGCCGGCGACGAAGCGGACTCGATTCACGGCCAAGCCGCAGGATTCCACCGCACGCCTCCTGGCCGGCCCATGACCCACGCTCAACGCAATGCGATCCACGACTCTCCCGACGGCCTACGAAGCACCTTGAAAGGGCTGAACTCTACATGCACGAGGTCGAGCCGCCTTCTGCCGACGTGCTCGAGCAGGCGGCGTTCAGGCACGCAAACAGGCTGCCTGCAAGAGTCCAGACCTCCTGACATACATCTTCTAATACTGCTGTGTCGATTCGTCGCGGCGCCGTCCTGGGTGTGGTTCTCCTGCTGAGCGAGTGGTCGCGTTCTAACAGCCCCCATCCCCAGCCCTTCCCCCGCGGTGCGGGGGAAGGGAGCGGGAGGCGGCGGCGCAGTACG
>JAJXTK010000549.1 GCA_021783935.1 Myxococcales bacterium
TCCTCGCCGAGCACCAGCGATCGCCGAGGGCGTTCTGGCACGCCGCGCTCCTGCTCGCGTACGCGCCCATGTTGATGCGCCTACGTGGGCGGCTGATCGGCGCGACGTTCACCGCTGACGACCTCGACCAGCTCGTGCTCGAGTCGTTTCTCCGCGTCGTCTCGAGCTTCCCCCTCGAGCGCCGCCCGACGCGTGTCGCGATGCACCTTCGGCAGGACACCCAGCGTGCGGTGTTCCGGAGCCTCTGTCGCGAGCAGGACTACCAGAAGCAGCTCTTGGAGCTCGAGGAGATGGCCGCGCGCGACGACGACTTCGAGGTGTTCGTGCCGGACCCCGGCGATGGAACGTTGCTGGAGGACGAGCGCGAGGAGCTCGCGCGGCTGCTCGTCGCCCTCGGCGGCGGCACCGTACCCGAGGCGCTGCTCGAGATCGTGATCGCGACGGAGCTCCGCGGCGAGCGCGTCGGGAGCTACGTGAAGCGCACGCATCCGGCCCTCGAAGGCGCGGCGCTCGAGCCCGTGTACCAGCGAGTCAAGCGGCAGCGCCTGCGGACTCTCGAGCGCCTTCGGCCCGTTCTGAAGGCCGCCGCGATGTCCCCTCGGGACGAGGCGGCTGCTTTGCATTCCTGAAGCGCGTCGCTCTGACGCGCGAGGAGCTGTCGACCATGACGACCGATGACGACGTGCGCTTGCTGCGCGCGACGTGCCGAGACGTGACGCTGACCGTGCTCGGGGTGTTCGAGCTCTTCGAGGCCGATCCGCGGATCGGTACGGCGCTCGCGCGCGCCCTGGGCGACGTGTTCAGCGCACGCATGCCCGACTTCGAGCGACCGCGTGTCGGGCGCGGCCGGGCGGCGCTGCGCGCGCTGCTTCGCGAGATCGAGCGAGTGACGAACCAACCGCAGGGATCGAAGAAGGAGAACGACCGATGACGAACGCATGGGACGTGGCGAAGGGGCTGGCGGAGAAGCACGCGCAGACGGGCGGGATCTTCGTGAGGCTCGCGAACAACGGCGACAAGGTGACCGGCGTCTTCTGCGGCGAGCCGTTCGCGCGCGAGGTCGTCTGGACCGGCGAGCACTACGAGGCGTACGACCCGAAGAACCCCGAGCACCTGGCCGACGGCAAGCGCCCGAGCCTGCGCGTGGCGATGAACTTCTACGTCGTCGCCGAGAACGCGATGAAGGTGATCGAGGGGGGCTCGCAGTGGTTCAAGGACGTGCTGAAGTTGCGCGACAAGTACGGCCTCGGCGCGTGGAGCTTCGAAATCGAGCGCCGCGGCGAAGCCGGCGATCCGAAGACGCGCTACTCGATGCTCCCCGAGGAGAAGCTCGGCGACGAGGTGCGGAAGAAGATCGCCGCGACGGCGCTCCACGACCTGCCGAACGTCGCTGGCGGCGACGGCACGGGCGAGGGGGCGACGCAGACGCCGGCGCCGAAGGACGGGCCGATCGACGTGCTCACCGCGACGGCGCTCGTCGCGCGCTTGAAGGCGCTCCCGCGCGCGGCCGTCGACGGCGTGCTCGGCGAACTCGGCGTGCAGCGCGTCAAGGAGATGACGATGGCGCAGGCGGCGCGCGCGAACGCGATGCTCGACCAGCTCACGGGCGGGGCGGGGGGCGCGGGCGTGGAGATCGATCCGTTCGCATGAGCGTCGCGCCCGCGTCGAGGTCCGAGAGGCCCGGCGACGGATGGGGAGAGTACGACGCTGCGCGGCGCCGGGCGCTCGCGGCCGAGATCGTGGCCGACGGGCTTCTGACGCTCCTCGTCCGGGCGAGGCTCGCCGAGCTCGATGCCGCCGACGCAGAGGCGCGCGTGGCCGCGGAAGCACACCAGCAGACATCGGGCCGTCGAGTTCCATTTGCTGGCCGCGCGCCGTCGAGCGCTGTGTCGACCAGCCGGGACGAGAGACCGGCGGCGAGGTGAACGATGGCGAACAGCAACATCGCGGTGGCGAGAGCGGCGATCCCCGACGAGGTTCAGGAGGCGATCATCGCGGTCGAGTCGATGAACGCTCCGGCGCTCCGGGCGAAGTACCGCGAGGTCTTCAAGGAGGACTCGCGCTCGAACAACGGTCCTTACCTGCGGAAACGGATCCAGTACCGGATCCAGGAGATCGCCTACGGCGGTCTGTCGGAGCGCGCGAAGGCGCGGATCCAGGAGCTCGCGATCGACGCGCCGATTCGCCGGCGCGGGTTCCCCGTCGCGAAGGAGATCGCCGCGCCGACGGTGCAGGCACCGGAGGCTTCTGCGGGGCTCGCCGTCGCAACGTCCAACCGCGACCCACGCCTCCCCCCGGCGGGGACGACGCTGCGGCGGCAGTACGGGAAGGACCTGCACGTCGTCGTCGTCGAGGAGGACGACTTCGTATTCCGCGGGCAACGCCACAAGACGCTCTCGAAGATCGCGCGGCTGATCACCGGGACCAGCTGGAACGGCTTCACCTTCTTCGGGCTGACGAAGCCGTGGGAGCCGCGATGAGCGACGTCCCGTTCTACCGCACGCAGATGGGGCACCGGTTCTACGACCACACGGTGCCGGAGCTCGCGCGCAATCTTGCGCGCATCGCGGACCTCCTCGAGCGGCTCGTCGTCGTGCTTGAGCGCGAGCCAAGACCGGGCGCCGACGCGGCGAAGGAGCCCACGCGATGAGGCGACCCGCGAAGGCCTTGGTGGACGCGTCGCCGGCGAAGCGGTGCGCGATCTACACGCGCAAGTCGACGTCGGCCGGGCTCGAGATGGACTTCAACTCGCTCGACGCGCAGCGCGAGGCTTGCCTCGCGTACATCGCGCGCCAAGACGGGTGGACGGTCGCCGAGGATCGCTACGACGACGGCGGCTTCACCGGCGCGAACATCGAGCGGCCGGCGTTCCAGCGCCTGCTCGACGACGTCGAGGCCGGCAAGATCGACATCGTGGTCGTCTACAAGGTCGACCGCCTGAGCCGCTCGCTGCTCGACTTCGCGAAGCTGATGGATCGCTTCGGCCGTGCGAAGACGGCCTTCGTCAGCGTCACGCAGAACTTCAACACCGCCGATCCGATGGGGCGGCTGACGCTCCACCTGCTCGTGAGCTTCGCCGAGTTCGAGCGGGAGATGATCGCGTCGCGAACGCGAGACAAGGTGGTCGCCGCGCGTCGCAAGGGGAAGTGGACCGGCGGGCCGGTGCCCCTCGGCTACCAGATCGTCGCCGGCAAGCTCGCCGTCGAGGACGACGAAGCGCGAATTGTTCGGAACATCTTCGGGCTCTACGAGGCCCATCGCTCGATCGTGCGCATCATCGACGAGCTGAACGCCGTCGGCGACGCGACGAAGAAGCGACGCCTTTGGCGGAAGGACGGCGTGCTCCGCGTGCTGAAGAACCCGATCTACGCGGGGTTCACGCGGCACGAGGACGAACGCTTCCCGGGCGAGCACGCGCCGATCCTCGATCCGGCGATGTTCGACCGGGTACAGGCCCTGATGAGCCGACCCGCGCCGGCCCTGAACAGGCGCGGCGAGGGCGACAGCATCCTCCGCGGGCTCGCGCGCTGCGGCGACTGCGGGGCGGCGATGATCGTCGAGAACGCGCGCCGCGGCGCACGCGTGTACCGCTACCTGCGCTGCGACACCGCGCAGAAGCAGGGCACCGAGAAGTGCACCGGGCGCACGCGGCTTCCGCTCGACCCGGTCGAGGGCGTCGTCGTCGGCGTTCTCCGCGAAGCCGCGGGCGTGCCCGGGTTCGCCGAGACGGTTCGTGAGGCGCTGCAGAGCCGCATCGACGCTCGTCGCGGCGAGCTTGTTCGCGAAGCCGAAGCGCTGCCGAAGGCGATCGGAGAGGCGTCGTCGCGCGCGCACCTTCTGACGATGGGGCTCGTCGAGGCGCCCGACGGCGCGAAGGCGGTCGTGAAGAAGCAGCTCGAGGAGGCGTGTGCGCTGCTCCAAGCGAAGGAGGCGCGCCTCGCGGCGCTGCAGCGCGAGTCGCGGGGCCTGGTCGGGCTCGAGGTGGACGCGGATTGGGTCGCGCGCTCGATCGGCCGGTTCGACGAGCTGTGGGCGGTGCTCACCGACGCGAACCGCGTGGTGCTGGTGCACGCGGTCGTCGAGGAGGTGGTGCTCGACTCCAAGCGCGAGGAGGTCCGGGTCGCGCTCGTCGGGGCGAGGCCGAAGCAGGCGCGCGTGCCGGCGGTTGAGGCAGGCTGATGGCGGACGCGGGGAGCCCACGGGGGCAGGACGAGCCGGCAGGGGTGGTCGTGCAGGCGCCGTTCTTCCGGCAGCGGGGCAGGGCGGTGAAGGTTTCGCGCACGCCGCTCCCGGAGCGGCCGACGGCGGCGCCGCGGCCGCTCCACGTTGCGCGGATGCTTGCGCTGGCGCACACGATCGTGCGGCAGATCGACGAGGGGACGTTCGCCGATCTGGCGGACGCCGCGCGGAGGTTTGGGTTCACCCGGGCGCGGATCACGCAGCTGGTGGACCTGACGTTGCTGGCGCCGGCGATTCAGGAGGAGCTCCTGTTCGCGCAGGTCGGGGCGGGGCGGGATCCGGTGACCGAGCGGGGGCTGCGCGCCTTGGCGCACGCC
>JAJXTK010000550.1 GCA_021783935.1 Myxococcales bacterium
GTGCCGTCGTCGACCGTCGTCTGAACCGATCATCGCGTCGGTGTCAGGGCTGCCCAAGTATTCCGCGGAACCGTCCCACCCGCCGTGTCCCGCCAGGCGATCCGGTGGGCTTTGCCTTCATGCGCGGCCGCGTGCTCCTCGAGGCGTCGCGGCCGCTCGGGAGGCATCCATGAGCGTTCGACACGAAATTCGCCGGAGCCCAGCGACCGGCGCGACGCGCGAGCGATGGATCGTCGACGTCGACTTCGAGCACGCCGACGGGCGACGCGAGCGCGTGCGCAAGGTCTCGCCGGTGCAGACCAGGCGGGGCGCGGAGGAGTACGAGCGGCAGCTTCGCGCTGCGATGCTGGATCCGCGGCGGAACCGCCCGCGCGCGCCGACGTTCGGCAAGTTCGTGAGGGAACGGTGGTGGCCGACCTACCCCGACGCCGCGGGCAACCGCGCGCGCACGAAGCGCGAGAAGGAGGGTCACCTTCGGCTCTACCTCCTGCCGGCGCTCGACGCCGTCGCGCTCGACGAGGTGTCGGGCGAGGTCGTCGAGCGCCTGTTCGCGTCGCTCGCGGAGCGGGGAATCGGGCCGAAGACGCGCAACAACGTGCGCGCGACGCTTCGACGCGTCCTGGCCTCCGCCGCGGAGTGGGGCGTGATCGACGCCGTGCCGGAGCTCCCGCACGCGAGGGTGGCGGCCTACGCGGCGGACTTCTTGGTGCGCGAAGAGTCCGATCGTCTCCTCGCCGCCGCGCGCGACGCCGAGGAGTGGGCGCTGCTGGTGTTCGCCCTGCACACCGGTGCGCGGGCCGGCGAGCAACTCGCGATCGAGTGGCGCGACGTCGACGTCGATCGGGGCCTGCTCTTCATCCGGCGCGCTTCGTCGATGGGCATCACCGGCGCGACGAAGGGCGGGCACGATCGTGTGGTGCCGATCACCGCGCAGCTCAGTGTCGCGCTCGCGGGGATCACGCACTCCCGCGGACCGCTAGTCTTCTGCCACGGCGACGGGACGGCGCTGGCGATCGGCCAGCTCCACGAGCGGCTCTGGGGTGCCTGCCGGCGGAGCGGCCTGCGGCGGATTCGCTGGCACGATCTCCGGCACTCGTTCGCGTCCCAGCTCGTGCTCGCGGGCGTGCCTCTGCTCCAGGTGCAAGCCTGGCTCGGGCACGCGACGATCGCGATGACGATGCGCTACGCGCACCTCGCGCCCCGTGAAGGACACGAGCTCATTCGCGTGCTCGACACTCCGTGCGGCGCCCCGACGGCACCGAACGGAGGTCTTTGGCGGAATCCCAGGTGATTCCGCCGCGTTGGGTGGCGTCCCTACCTGGACGAATTTAGAACGGCGCTCGTCGAGGTCGCCAGGGCGGCGTAGCTTCTCGCTCGCGGCGCCGGGGCGTGTACCTAGCCGAGCGCCCGCACACGGAGCTTGCCCGCCCGCAGAGGCCGCTCGTCGAGCACGGGCATCGGCGGCGCTTCAATGCCGATGTAGAAGACCGAGTACTTGTCGTGCCACTCCGACGTGTGGCGTGCGACCCCCTCCGCCTCCCACAAGTTGACGACCACATCGCCGGACCCGAACACGTTGGAGTAGCGCCACTCGTGCTCGCCCGCCGACTTCACCAGGATGCTGGGCGGATCGTGTTCGATCTCGACGCCATGCGCCACGACCAGGTAGCAGCGGCCCGCACGGGCTTCGATCTTTCGCTTTAGGTCCAGCACGACGCGGAAGAACTCGCCGAGCGAGAGCTGCGGCTCGTGCTTGAAGAACGCAGAATCCGAGTACGTCACCAGCCTCGGCGTCGGCGTCGACGTCGCTCCATCCGCGAGAGCGAGCGGTCCCAGATGGTCGATCTGGTGGTTCGTCCAGTCCTCACAGACGTTCCAGAAGGCGCGCAGGAGGTCGGTCGCCGTCCCGGCGCTGAGCGCCTTCTTCACGTCGATCAAGTCCAGCAACGCGTAGGTCCGCTTCTCGGGGAGCATGGGCTCCGATGCTAGCGCCGACGGCGCCAAGGGCTGAGATCGCCCTCGATTCCGAGGAGCGTTCGCGTATAGTGAACCGGTGAGCAGGTCCCCGTTGACGGTTGTGCAGCGTCAGCGCTCGCTTCCCTTCGAGGGGAACGCGCCCAACACGCTCACCGTCGACCAGGCAACGCAGTTCGCGCGTTCCCTCGCGGAGGCTTCGCCCACGAAGCTCCGCGAAGCCGTCGCGCAGACGTTCTGTCACGCCGTCGTGGACGCGTACTGGACGCGCACCCATCGTCGTCGTGGGCGGGAGCTGCGGCCGGCTCCGACTGAACTGCGCGCGCTCCGCCCCGATGCGATCGACGCAGCGAACGCTCTCGGCGTAGAGGCCGCGCGCCTTTCGATCGAGGAGGGGAGCTACGTCATCGGCGCCACGTACGCGGCGATGCTCCCGCCCGAGACGCGCGCGAAGGGGGGGGTCTTCTACACGCCCGCTCCGATCGTCCGTCGCCTGCTGAACACGGTCGAGTCGGAGATCGACTGGTCTTGCGCGCGCGTCCTAGACCCCGCGTGCGGTGGTGGCGCGTTCGTCGCGCCGGTCGCCGCGCGCATGATCCACGCCTTGAAGGGGGTGAACCGTCGCGTTGCGGTTCGCAACATCGCAGCGCGGCTGCATGGCCAGGAGATCGACCCGTTCGCCGCGTGGATGTCGCAGGTGTTCTGGGAGGCGACTGCGCACGAGCTTCTGAACGGCGCGGGCTCGGACGTGCCCGAGATCGTGGATGTGTGCGACTCGCTCGCGCTCCCGCGCCCAGACGAGTTCGACCTCGTGATCGGCAACCCGCCGTACGGCCGCATCTCCCTCTCGCCCGAGGCTCGCGAGACGTACCGACGCAGCCTCTTCGGCCACGCGAACATGTACGCGTTGTTCCTCGACCTTGCGCTGAGGAAGGCGCGGCCCGGTGGCCTCGTAGCGTACGTCACTCCGACGAGCTTCCTGTCCGGCGAGTACTACAAGCGGTTGCGCGGGCTCCTCACGCGTGAGGCACCTCCCTCATCGTTCGACTTCATTTCGGAGCGATCCGGCGTCTTCGACGACGTGCTTCAAGAGACGATGTTGACCGTGTTCCGTCGAGGGGCCGCACTTCGCCCCGCGACCGTCTCGTTTCTCGAAGTCGGCGCCGATAGCTTGCGTGATCAGCCGGCCGGTGAGGCCACGCTCCCGGGCGATCCCGAGACGCCGTGGGTGCTGCCGCGCTCGCCTGCGTTCGTGAAGACCGCGAAGCGTCTCCGGGCGCTCCCCGATCGCCTCGCTTCCTGGGGGTACGGCGTCTCGACCGGCCCGTTGGTGTGGAACCGCCACAAGCCGCAACTGAGGGAGGCACCTACCAAGAAGACGATCCCACTCGTCTGGGCTGAGTGTGTCACTCCCGACGGCACGTTCTCGTTTCGCGCGGAGCGCCGCAATCACGCGCCATACTTCGAGCCCGGCGCTGACGACGAATGGCTGGTCGTTCGCCGGGGGTGCGTCCTCCTTCAACGCACGACCTCGAAGGAGCAGCCGCGCCGCCTGATCGCGGCGGAGCTGCCCGCAGAGTTTTTGGCCAAGCACGGCGCCATCACGGTCGAGAACCACTTGAACATGGTCGTGCCGATCGTGCCCGAGCCGATGGTTTCGACGCGCGCGCTCGCGGCGTTTCTCAACTCGCGAGCGGCCGACAGAGCGTTCCGCTGCATCTCGGGAAGTGTGGCCGTGAGTGCGTACGAGCTGGAGGCGATGCCATTGCCTGCTCCGGGCGCGATGGCCGCACTCAGTGATCTACTCGCTCGACCGCATTCACGGGCGGACGTCGAGCGACTCTGCACGACGATGTTCGGCTGCGAGGACGAGACGTGAGCCTTCCGGCATTGCCCTCCCTCGCCGACGTGCAGGCACGCCTTCGTGTGATCTTCCCGGAGAGCTACGAGTACTTCAACTGGTGTACCCGTGACATCGCGGTCAAGACCGTCTTCGCGTCGCTGTACGTCGGTGCCATCGCCGGATCTGGACGACTTCTCGCTCCGAAGCACGTCTACAAGATGAGCGACGAACAGGCGGCGGAGATCAGCGATGCCGCGCGCGTCGACTATGCGACGAAGGCCGTGAAGCAAGGCTTCCTTCCGGCGGGAAAGCCTTGGTACGCGGACACGAGCCGAGAGCCGATCCGTGATGAGACGATTCGCCAGGGCTTCATCCCGGTAGGCGCAGCGACCGAAGACAAGTCCATCCCCACCACGTCATCAAAGCCGAGATACGCGTTGACCGCCGATTTCGCTGCGCTCTTCGATCCGGCGCTGGATGGCGTTGCTCTCTCGCAGGCGATCGCGACTTGGCAAGCGGCGCACCTGTCGAAGGGGGCGCTCGCCGGTCAACGGCTCGCGCTCGCAGGCGCGACGCGGACGGCCCACGGCGTGCTCGTGCGGCTTCCAAACGGAGAGGTACGCAAGCTGACGAGTGGTCCAAGCTCCATCATCACGAAGGCCGTCGTTGAGGAGTTCGCGACCCGGTTCCTGCAAGATCCCGTCGTCATCTGGA
>JAJXTK010000551.1 GCA_021783935.1 Myxococcales bacterium
TGCTGCAGCCGCCCGAGGTGTCGACCGTCACCTGCCGCCGCCACTTGCCGATCTGGATCGCGACCGGGACGCTCGTCCCTACCGGCATGTTGCTCAACGAGAAGTTGCCGTTGACGTCGGTCGTGGTCTTCACGAGCGGCGAGCCGGTGATGCCCGACGAGCACGCGTCGCAGGTCGCGCCGTCGACGATCGCCGTCACGGTGCCGTTCGGCACGTAGACGTTGACGTTCGGCAGCGGGTGGACGCCGGCCGGGTCGTAGATCGTGCCCGCCAGAGTGACCGACTGGCCGCTCGTCGTGCACGTGACCTGGTTGCACTCGAGGTTCACGCAGCTGACGCCGCACACGCTCGGCGTGCCCGCGCCGCCGCAGGTCGCCGGCGCCGTGCACGGGTTGCAGTACGCGGTGAGGCTGCCGCAGCCGTCCGACATGACGCCGCACTTGCCCGGGTAATCGGCGCACGTCTTGGCCGTGCACGAGGGGGCGCCGCACACGTTGGGCACTCCGCCGCCGCCGCAGCTCTGCGGCGCGGTGCAGGTGCCGCAGCTCGCCGTGAGGCCGCCACAGCCGTCGGAGAGCTGCCCGCAGCTGCCGGCCGGGTAGGCGGCGCAGGTCTTGGGCGTGCACGTCGCGCCGCCGCAGACGTTCGGGATGCCGCCGCCGCCGCAGCTCTGCGGCGCGGTGCAGGTGCCGCAGTTCGCCGTGAGGCCGCCGCAGCCGTCCGCCTGCGCGCCGCACGCGTTGGCCGGGAAGGCGGCGCAGGTCTTCTTGATGCAGGTGGGCACGCTCGTCCCGCACACGCCCGACGTTCCTCCGCCGCCGCAGATGTCCGGCAAGGTGCAGCTGCCGCAGTCGGGCGTGAGGCCGCCGCAGCCGTCGGACTGCGGGCCACACGCGTTGGTCGGGAAGTCGGCGCAGGTCTTCGGATGGCAGACCGGCGCGCTGTTGCCGCAGACCCCCGGCGTGCCGCCGCCGCCGCACGTGTCGACGCCCGTGCAGGTGCCGCAGTCGGGCGTGAGGCCGCCGCAGCCATCGGACTGCGGGCCGCACGCGTTCGCCGGGAAGTCGGCGCACGTCTTGACCTTGCAGACGGTGCCCGGCGTGCCGCAGACGCTCGGTCTGCCGCTGCCGCCGCAGGTCTTCGGCGCGGCGCAGGTGCCGCAGGTGATGACGCCACCGCAGCCGTCGGCCTGCTGGCCGCAGTCGACGCCGAGATCGGCGCACGTCTTGGGCATGCACTCGCACTTGAAGGCGGCGCTGCACGTGAGAATGCCCGGGCAGACGCCGCCGTCGGCGCCGCAGGTCAGCGTTCCGCCGCAGCCGTCGGGGACCGCCGTGCCGCACTTCGCGGCGAGGTCGAGGCACGTCTTCGGGATGCAGCCGTCACTTGGCCCCGCCTCGCCCGAGTCGATGACCCAGCCGCCGGTGTCGTCGCCGTCGGTTGCGCCGTCGGTCGCGCCGTCGTCGCCGCCCCCTTCGCCGATGGCGTCGAGGCCGCCGTCGTCACCGAGGAAGCCGGAGTCGTCGCCGGTGCCGCTGGTCGTGTCGCTGCCGCCACACCCCCAGGCCGCAACCAGCACCAGTGCGAGCGCAAAATGGCCAAGAGAACGCATTCTCACAGTGAACTGTGAGGAGCGCCCACGCACAAGGGGCGAATCAAGGAAATCGTCCGAAGTGTGTGCGCGGGCGTGGTCCGACCGCGCTTGCCTCTGCTTGCGCGCGAGCACGCCGCCTCGCCTCGGGGCGCCGGTCTTCGGCCCAAATTTCGCGATTTGATGCGCTCGGCGAACGCCCCACGTTGACCTACATCAGTGGCGCACGCTATGTCGCTAGCCTCCACGGGGCTGGGGTGTCCGGCGCGGCGTCAGGGCGCCCCACGGCGCGCCGTTTCTCGGTCAACCCGCGTGACCGGCACTTCGTTCCCGTCGCCCGCGCGCCGTGGCTGCGCGGGGATCACGAAGGACTCGCCCGCCTCGATGCGCGCCTGCAGGCGCTGCATCCCCGGCACGTCGTGCGACGACAGCCAGAAGTCGGGCTTCGGCCGATCGAGGTGCACCGCCTCGTCGCCCATCGTGGCGCGCAGCGCGACGTCGGTCACGTCGAACCAGTACGTCAGCGTCTCGAGCTCCGAGTGCGCCGGCGTGTAGGCCGTGTCGAGGCCGAGCGGGCCGAACTTCGTGTGGATGAAGAGCGCCGTCGAGGCCCACTGGGTCGCGCCGTACAGCCGCTTCGCGCGCATCGCCTTGAGCGCGTACGCCTTGGTGATCGAGCCGAGGCCGCGCAGATCGAGGCCGTTCGGATCGCGCTCGGCGAGCACCGGCGCGAGCGAGGCGAGGTTGTGGCCGAACCAGACGTCCGGCTCGTACGTCGGCAGCGCGATGTACATCGAGAGCGGCACCAAGCCCTCGTAGTCCGCGGGGACGCCGAGCACCTCGCGCGCCTTCGGCCGCAGGGCGCGCGCGCGCTGGCCGAAGCCGACGATGCAGGCCGGCAGCTCCGCGGCGTCGAAGAAGACCCAGCGCGGCATCGGCATCCCCTCGGGGCCGAAGGTCATCGCGTCGAGGCGCTCGAGGGTCGTGAGGAACGTCTCGCTCGCGAGCGCGAGCGGATCGACGTGCTCGACGATCGGCACGCCGAAGGGGGCGAGCTCGAGCGCGGCGAGGTGGAAGCGCGGCGTGACGACGAACGGCACGAGCTGCTCGACGATCGCGTCGTTGCTGGTGTGGAACGGGAGCTTCGGCATCAGAAGCCTCCGGCGGTGAGGCGCTCGCGGCGGTGCAGCGGCGCGAGGACGAAGGCGCCGCGCGTCTCGGGGGCGCCGACCAGCTCGTAGCGGACCCCTTGCTCGATCTCGGTCTGCACGCGCCTGAGCTCCGCGACGTCGTCGACGTCGAGCAGCACGTTAGGCGGCGGCGAGCGCGGGTGCATGCGCGGGCCGATCAAGAGCGCGTCGAGGGTGAGCGGCTCGATGCGCGCGCGGAAGCAGAGCGTGCGCGGCAGCGAGTGCGCCGGCGTGTAGGCCGTGACGAGCTCGAGCGGCCCGAGGTCGGCGTAGACGCCGAGCCTGGGGTTTCGCCACTGGCTCACGCCGTAGAGCGTGCGGATCGGGAAGACGCGCAGGCCGAGGGCCAAGGTCGCCGTCGACAGCCCCTCCGGCCCGATGCCCGGCGAGACGGAGTTCATCGAGTGCAGCGTGTAGAGCAGCCACGCCGAAGGGGGCTCCCCCTCGCGCCGCTCGTGCGCCCCCTCGAGCATCGGGATCGTGATGAACGCCGAGAGCGGGACCAGCCCGTGGTAGTCGGGCTCGACCCCGAGCGCCGCACGCGCCCACGGCTCGAGCCGCGAGGCGCGCGCGCCGAGCCCGAACACCGCGCCCGGCATCACCGCGCAGTCGTAGAAGACCCACTGCGGCATCTGCATGCCGTACGGCCCGAAGGTCAGCGCGTCGCAGCGACGCAGCACCGAGAGGAACGGCGCGCTCGCCAGAGCCTGCGGATCGAAGCGGTTGTCGCGCGGGATCTCGATGCCGAGCGGCGTCGTCGAGAGGTGGTCGGCGATGAGCCGCGTGGCGATGAGGTAGGGCTCGCAGGTGTCGAGGATGCGCGAATAGTGGTGCAGCACGTCGAAATCCTCGGAGGCCGTCGACGCGGGCACGCCGACGGCCTCCTTCGATGCGGTGGCGGCTCGACTCAGTGCTTGCGCGCGAGGAACTCGTCGAGGATCGTCGCGAGCGTCGGCTCGCCGATCTCCTGCAGCTTGTAGGAGACGCGCACGGCCGGCTTGTTGAACGAGGCGTAGCGGCGCAGGTCGATCGGCGTGCCGACGATCACCAGGTCGCAGTCGACCGCGTCGATCGTCGCCTTGAGATCGGCCATCTGCTTCTCGCCGTAGCCCATGGCGGGGAGGATCTTCCCGATCTTCGGGTACTTCGCGAAGGTGTCGACGAGGCTCCCCTTGAGGAACGGTCGCGGATCGACGATCTCGGCCGCGCCGTGGTGGCGCGCCGCGACGACGCCGGCGCCGATCTTCATCTCGCCGTGGGTGAGCGTCGGGCCGTCCTCGACGACGAGCACGCGCTTGCCGCGGATCGCCTTGGGATCGTCGACGGTCACCGGCGAGGCCGCGTCGATGACGGTGGCCTTCGGGTTGACGCGGGCGACGTTGGCGCGCACCGACTCGATGTCGTCGGCGGTCGCGGAGTCGATCTTGTTGATCACGACGACATGCGCGCGGCGGAGGTTCGCCTCGCCGGGGTAGTAGGAGACCTCGTCGCCGGGGCGCAGCGGATCGACCACGACGATCTCGAGATCCGACTTGAAGAACGGCAGGTCGTTGTTGCCGCCGTCCCACATCACGACGTCGGCCTCCTTCTCGGCCTCGCGGAGGATCTGCTCGTAGTCGACGCCGGCGTAGACGATCGTGCCGTTCTGGATGTGCGGCTCGTACTCCTCGATCTCCTCGATCGTGCACTTGTGCTTGAGGAGGTCCTCCATCTTCGCGAAACGCTGCACCCGCTG
>JAJXTK010000552.1 GCA_021783935.1 Myxococcales bacterium
GCCGCGTCGCGGAGCCGATAGGCCAGATCATCCATCAGACGCTCGTTATGCCGCCCCGTGAGCTGCATGGCTCCGAGGAGCGCTGGCACCGCCACGGTCGCGACCAGGAGGGCGCCGCGGCGAGCAGCGCGAGAGACGTCGGTGGTCCGCCAGGTGGAAACGTAGACTCCCACGACGGCGGCGAACGAGACGACCAACAGGGCGACGAGCGCGAGCGGCTCGGGCGACCGAACCCACATCGGCGCGCATGAGACCCCGACGGGACAAGTGCGTTCCGAAATCATGAAGAGCGCGGCCGCGAGCCGAGTGACGAAGATCGGGACGAAAAGCGCGACGAGCAGCGCGGCGTGAATGCGTACGTGCCCGTGGTTCCACGCGGCGCGCAGGAGCGCCCACGGTGCGACGATGGCGAAGGCGAGCAACAGCGCGAGCGGGCCGCGTGCGCGCGGATACGCGCCGGCCTCGCCGGTGCGCACGGCCGTCGGACCGAAGAGCCGTTCGCGCTCCGGGCTCGATCCGCTGATCCCTTCCCGGTGACAGCCTCCCATCGGCAGCGCCGAGCCGTCGCCGAGTTGCCCGGCGGAGTTGTTGCCCCAGCACCAGACGGTCCGATCGCTCGCGCGGATGCCGCAGGCGAACCAGCCCGAGATGCTCAGGGATTGAAGCCTCTCGAGGTCCGCTGCGCGTTCGGGGCTGCGGGCGACGCGTGCTGGCAACGACGCCGCCGGGCGCTGCTCGCCCCAGCACCAGGGCACTCCATCGCGCAGCAAGCACGCGCGCCGATCGTACGCGCTCAGGCTCGTCAGCGTTCCGTCGAGCAGGACCGACCGCGCGCCGTCGTGTGCGGTCTCCGCCCCGTCGCCAAGCTGGCCGGCGTCATTGTCGCCCCAGCACGCGACGCGTCGTCCCCGATCGATCGCGCAACCGAAGTTGGCGCCGAGCGCGATCTCCGTGGCGGACTCGATGCCCGCGACCTCGCGCACTCGACCCTCCGCGAGCCCGACGCAGCGGACGCGTCCGTCTGAGCCTAACGCGCAGAGCTCCCGCGGATTGAGCGCGAGGCTGCGGGGCGAGTCGAGCTGCACGCGGCGCCAGCCGCGGGTCGAGACGGGAGAATTCGGCTCCGCCACTGAGACGCGATCGACGCACCACACCGACTCGTCCGGCTCTTCTCCCCAATGCGCGATCGCGCACACGCGCCGATCCGCCAGGACGGGCGAGCGCAGCCCGCGCATCTCCGGTGCGCTCGCGAGCGGCGGGATCCAGCGCGCGGACGGCCCCTCCCAACGGCGGTGCCCCGTGCACGTGAGCACTCTCTCGCGCGTGACCGCGCATGCCCCTGGTTGCTCGGCCCAGACCGAGTACGTCGGAAACGCGACGTCGGTCACTGGGGCGCGCGGGCTCGGCGAAGCCCAGGGGCGCTCGCCCTTCAGCCAAAGCCAGTTCGCGTGGCCATACCCGACGTACTCGTCGACGCCCCAACAGCGCATCGCCCCATCGGGCCACAGCGCGCACCCACCCGCGGCCGAGACGACGACCTTGGTCGGCCCGCGCACGACGTCGGCCGGGAGCTTCAGGGCACCGTACACGGCGCACGCGATTGCGCCCCCTACGAGCGCGACCGTCACCACCATGCCGCGCGACATCACGCCTGAACGTAGTTCAGGAGCACGGACCGATCCTCATCGCGCGCATCGTTTCGTTCGCACGCGAATGGAGCAGCGTCTGCCGAGCCGGCGCATGCGAGGCGGAGGCACGAACTCGTGCGCAGGGGGGGCTCGCGAAGGACGTCGCGGGCACGATGGAGCTCGCGACGTGGATCTTCGGGTGGGGACAAGGTCGAAGTGCTCGAGCCGGAGGCGCTGCGACGGGAGACCGCGGGCGAGCTCGCGCGGGCGGCGGCGAGGTACGGGAGCGACGTGAGCGAGACGTCCGCGACCCTGGCCTGATCTGCAGCTTCATCCGCAGCCCGACGAAGCCCGGCCGCTATGGCTCGCAGACGAGCGTGCGTACGGCGCCCGTGTCGCGTTTGTAGCTGGGCTTCTCGACGAGAATTCCGCGCATCCCGTTGGCGTCGAGGACCGCCTCCATCGATTCGTCGTACCGGCCGAAATAGCGGTAGCCGCGGAGGCAGGTCGCACCCTTTGGCGAGACGCTGACGAGCGCCTGGCCGTGGAATTCCATGACGCGGCGACCGTCGGTCGTCTCGAGCGAGCGCGTCGCGCCGGCGGGCAGTTCGAACGCAGGCCAGCCATCGCTGGCGGCGGTGCAAACCGCGAGCGCTCCAGCGTCGGGCAAGCGCAAGACGTCCGTCGCGGTCAGGGGCGCCGCTCGTACCGGGAAGAGGAAGGCTGCGCCGCTCGCGTCGGTCGATGACCATGGGTCGACCATTCCGAACAGACCGACCTCGGAGCTCGACACCGACACGCGCGCTGGCGAGGCCATGAGACGTCCGAGCATGGAGCGGCGCGCGGGGTCGGGCGCGCCAGCGACGCTCATGCTCGCGGTCGTCCAGGCTTTGAGGCCAGCGTCGAGCGCCCAGACGCGGAGAACGCCTTCTCGGTCGAGCGCCGTCGCAGCGAGCGCTGTCGATCCGGGCGCGCGCGAGCCCGACCAGATCGCGTCGGCGTGGGACCAGGGCAACGTCGGGAGCCGTTCGGCGATGCCGCTCCCATGGACCCAGTAGGCTGGCTCACCGCCGTCGATCGGGCGGACGAGTGCCCCCTCGCGGAGGGGGCGTGCCGAGTATTCGCGCGCCGGCTTCAGCGCCTTCAGAGAAGTGCGGCTGAGCCGGCCCGTGGCCGTCTGGTACCACGCGACCTCCACGTCCACGTTGGCGGAGGTGGCGCCGGGTGGTGTCATGAAGCGCGCAGCGCCGACGCCCTCGCGCGTCACTTGCATCGACGTCGTCATCGGGCGATTCGCGTGATTGAGCAGCACGAAGCGCTTCGCATCGAGTCCCTTCGGCCCTCGCTCGCCGAGGTTCGCCGAGACGCTTCCGTCCTGCTGCTTCGCACCCGCGAGCCAGAGACTCCCGCGGGGTGGGTTCGCCAGTTCGATCTCGGTGGCCTTCGCCAGGTCGATGGACGCGCCTTCCGGCTTGCACCGAAGCCTAGGGGCGGGCTTCGGCGCCGTGACTTCGGGGGCCGGCGCCGGCGGCGCCCACGCCGGCCCAGCCTGCGTGAGCGCCCACCCGACTCGGAACGCGTGCGTCCCCTCGAGACAGCCCGCTTGGTCGCACATCAAGAGATCTGGCGCGTCGATCGGCGCGCGCACCTCGGTCCAGTGGCGGCCGCCGTCTAGCGTTTCCCAACCGCGTCCATCGCCGCCGTGGGCGTAGCCGCGTGTTCCGTAGAACGACACCGCGAGAGCAGGCGGCAGCGCGCCCTTTCGCCACGTCTTGCCATCGTCCTCTGTCGTGAAGAGCTCCCACTGCCCGCCGGTCATCTTCGCGACGGCGGTCACCCGCGCGTCCGCGTCGAACGCCGTGTGCGACCCCAACCGGAGAGTGCGGACGGCCATGATTCGCGGGCGCTCCGTGACGTCGGGCGCGCTCGGCAGAGCGACCTGCGTGAAGGAGACACCGCCGTCGCGCGAGCGAAAGAACGAGGGCAACTGCTCGCCCCGGTCGCCCGTCCGACCAGTGGCGAACGCGTTGCTGCCGTCAGGCGAGAACGTGACGCTCTGGAAGCTCGGCGCGAGGCCGGGCGCGACAACGGGGACGAACTGCGCTGAGCCCGCGGCGCGAATGAGCAACCCGCCCTTGCACTCGCTCTTGGCGCCGCTCGACGGCGGTGCCGTGCAGGCATCGGACAACAGCACGGCGCCCTTGCTCGAGACCCAGATCACCGACTCCGCTCGCTCCGTCACGGTGCCTGCGAAGTCGCGTCGCCAGGTCTTCCCTTGGTCGTCGCTGCGATGGAGCGTAAGCGAGTGATCCTCGAGACCGTCGCAGAGGGCAAACAGCACCTTCGGGTTGCCGGCGAGCTTCGGCGCCATGCAATCGACGGGGGCCGTCTGCAGTGTGCCGATCGCCGCGCTCGAAGCGAGATCGCCGAAGCGCTGCGAGAAGACCGTCGTGCCCCGAACCGTATAGAGCCGGTCGCCCACCAGTGCTGGACCACTCATCGCTAGTTCGATCGAGGTGCCATTGAGGCCTCCTCCTGGGAAATCGAGTTCGTAGGGAGCCGAGCCCTCGCTGCAGAGCCCCACCATCGGCGGGCATCTGCGACGGCGCGGGAGCGCGCCGGCCGCAAGCTTCTCGAGCTGAGGAGGCGCGCCTCGCAGCGTGAACTCTCCGTCGAGAAATTGCGCGACGAGCTCGCCGCTCGAAGCGCGGCGTAGCGAGAGGAGTGCCGATGGCGGACCAGCGATCGGATACCAGGTCGCACCGTCGTCGTGCGTCTCGAGGAGCTGCTGGGGCGTCACGACCGCGAGACCGCGCCCCGTCGAATCGAGCTCCACTTCCGCGGCCAGTCCACGCGCGGGCGCCACCGCCGGAGCGCTCCA
>JAJXTK010000022.1 GCA_021783935.1 Myxococcales bacterium
GCCGGCGCCTCGACGGGCGGCGCGGCGCGGCGGCGCTCGAGGGCGCGCGCGTAGGCGCGGATGACCACGCCGCGGGTCTCGTCATCGAGGTGCTCGCGGACGCGATCGACCGTGTGGGGATGAACCCCGAGGGCCGTGGCGACGCACTCGCAAGGGGCGCAGTGCACGAACGCGAGGCCGTGGGTCATCGCGGCGCTGCGCTCGAGCAGCTCGAGGATCTCGGGCGCGAGCTCGACGTCGCTCGGATCGGCGACGAACACCACGTGCGCTTCGGCCTTGGTCGCCATCGTGTCGACCTCCGTCGTGGGAGCCACTCGACCGCCAAAGGAGGTACAGCGATCAGGCCTCCTTGGCAATGACGACAGGGCGCGAACGAACGTGCGGAAATCCCAGAATCGACCCGACTTCTCGGTGGGTGCGTAGCGCGCGACGCACCGCCGGCGCACCCCGACGCAACAGCGCGACGCGACGCGACGCGACGAAGTCCCGAGTTTCCCATGGCCGCAGTCGGGGCGTTGAATCGGATTCTCCGGAGAGAGGCGCCAAAAACGCCGCGCGCCCCGGATCCCTTCGCGGGACGGGGCGCGCCTGCCGAGCCAGAGGGTCAGCGCGAGACGTGCCCGCAGCAGCGCACCTGCGAGACATGGCCGCAGCAGCGCACCTGCGAGACGTGCCCGCAGCAGCGCGCGGCGCGACGGGGCGGATCGACGAGGAGGCCGTTGGTGACGAGCTTCACGTTGCGGGGCTTTCCGGGGCGTAGTGCCTTCACGAGGTACCTCCTGATCGGTTCAAACGCGCAACATCCTTACCCAAACGCAGCGAATGCGCCAGCGCGCTCGACCGAAGCCCTGGAATCTCAGCCTTTCGCGAGCCTTTCGAACCCGGCCTTGAGGCCGTCGTGCACCGCCCGGACGTCGGCGGGCTTCCACTCGGCCTCGGGCGCGCGCAGGAACGAGGTCTTGTCGACGCGGTTGTCGAAGCGCGCGATCGGGACGTCGAAGGTCGTGCCGTGCGCCTGCACCGTGACCGTGCCGGGCCTGCGCGCGTGCTCCTCGAGCCAGGTCATGTCGTCGACGCCGTAGTCGTTGAGCATGACGTCGATCGGCACGCCGTGGTGCAGGATCGAGCCCGGGTCGTTCGGGTCGGTGCGCGCGTAGTTCTTCCGGCGCGACTCCTCGGGGGTGACCCACACGTAGAGGATCGACGCCGACGACAAGAGCTGCTGGCTCAAACGCGGCAGCGACCAGCCGTAGCCGAACGGCGCCGCCAGCGGCAGCGAGGCCCCCTCTGGGCCCCCGCGCGCGAACTCCACGACGAGCGTCTTGCCCTCCAGCGCGTCGGGGTAGCCGGCGTGCTTCTCGTCGAGCTGCTTCTTCGCCTCCGGCTCCATCTTCTCGGCGAGCGCGCGGCGCGTGACCTCGTCGAGCGCGCGCAGACGCGCCTTGGCGCCCGCGGCGACCGACGCGCGATCGAGGCGCGCGAAGAGGTGCTCGGCGGCGGAGGCGGGCTTGACCACGCGCTTGTCGACGAGGTCCGCGTAGTCCTCGTTCACCAGCTCGATCAGCGTTCCCCAGTCGTGCGGATCCTGGAACGGCTTGTCGGCGGCCTGGAAGTAGACGCGCCCCTTGCCGAGCCCCGCGAGCGCGTCGTCGACGCAGCGCATGAGGTGCACGTACGGGTAGTCGTCGAGCTGCACCGTCGGTCCCATGTGGAACTCGTCGCGACACTGCGCGGGCGACAGGTGGTGCAGATAGCGCCGCACCTCGGACTTGCCGGAGGCGGGCAACGCGAGCAGGAGCACCGTCTTGAGGATCTTCGACATGGTCGGCCAATACCGCGACCGCGGCGCGCCAGCGAGCGCGAAAGTGCCACGAAGCCCTTTCGTTCCCGGCGCTTCTTGACGAGCCACTTGCGGGTCGACATCTCTCCCGGCAACTCCCTTACGACGCGGCTCGACGTCGCGCCGCATCGCGTTCCGGTGCGCCCTGAAGGAGCGCTCGGCGCGGCTCGCGACGTGCTGTTCGTGGGGTCGCCGGGGCAGCGACCCGTGACGATCACGGCTTGATCACGACGTCCCAACGCACGCGGGTCGGGGTCGGGAAGCGGAACCCCTTGAGCACCAGCGAGCCCGCGACGACGGTCGAGTCGTCGGTGGGCGCGGCCGTGACGCGCACGCGGACGGCGCCGCCCGGCAGCGTCTCGGCGCGGCCGCACGCCGCGCAGGTCGCGAGGTCCGACTCGCTCGCCGCGGTCGCGAAGCCGGCTGGCAGCGCGGGGGAGCTCGAGCTCGTGAGCAGGGCCGAGAGCGTCGTGCCGTCGACGAGCACCGTGTCGGCGCGCGGCGCTCCCGCGTCGAGCCCCACGCGCACGTCGAGGACGCCGGCGACGCTCGCGAGGGTGACCACCGAGGGCTCGGTCGCCGGGGCGAGGGTGTCGATCGACGGATCGAGCATCGCGACGATGCCGCCCGATTTCAGCCACATCGGCAGCACGTCCATCGGCGCGTCGCGCGTGATCGTCCCCCCGCCCGTGACGGGGGCCAGCGTCCACCAGTCGAACCACGTGCCGGGCGGCAGCCACGCCGTTCGGCTCGTCGCGCCCCGCCGCACGACCGGCGCCACGTAGAGCGAGGGGCCGAACCAGTACTCTAGCTCCGCGGCGCGCGCGCCGTCGGCCTCGGGGTTCATCAGGATCGGGTGGCGCATGATCGGCACCCCCGTGCGCGTCGCCTCCTCGGCCGCCGCGTAGGTGTACGGGAAGAGCCGCGTGTGGAGCTTGGTGTACTTCGCGAAGAGCTCGGTCGTCGCGGCGTCGGTCCAGATCCACCACTTCGGCGGCGCGCCGACGGGCGCCTGCGCGCAGGCGTTCTCGTCGTGCATGTCGGGCGAGAGCGCGCCGAACTCGACCCACCGGTAGAACACGTCGCGATCGGGCGGCGGGTCGGCGTTGCACGCGTAGCCGTCGACGTCGCTCCCCCAGAACGCGATGCCCGACAGGCCGGCGTTGATCCCGGCGCGCACCTGCGCGGGGAGCCCCTTCTCGTCGTCGAAGCTCGCCGCCGGATCGCCCGACCAGGTGACCGGCGCGAACGCTTGCGTGCCCGTCCACCCCGCGCGCGCGAAGTACATGAAGTCATCGCCGCGCACCTGGCGCAGATAGTCGGTCGTCGCCTTCTGGTAGATCAGCGGGAAGGCGTTGTGCGCCTCCCAGCCGGTGCGGCCGTCGTAGAGCCTCGCGTCCTCGGGCAGGTACTCGCCGAAGTCGAGCATCCAGCCGTCGTAGCCGAGGTCCAGCCCGCGCTGCAGCAGCTGCTGATAAGGAGGGGGGCGAGGCGAGCGCGGCGCATCGCCGGCGAGCCTACCGAATCAGAGCGACCTCGCGCAGCGCATGCCGATCTGCCAAGTGCGCGTCTCGGGGCGCTCGACCGCCCGGAGCCCCGATTGGAGCACCGTCGGGTCCTCCGAGAGGAAGCTCCCTCCGCGCATGAGCTTCATCGAGCTGCCGTCCTTGGGCGAGACGTCGGAGCTCGACGTCCACTCCCAGACGTTGCCCGCGAGATCGTTCACGCCCCAGCGGTTCTTCCCCTTCGGGAAGGAGCCGACCGGCGCCGACTCGGCGAAGCCGTCGTCGCCCGCGATCATCGCCTTGGGCATCCGCGGAGCGATCCCCCGGTAGTGCTCGGGGCATTCGACGCCGCACACGTTCGCGCGCGACTCGTCCGGCGCCGCAGAGCCCCAGGGGTACTTGCTCGCCTGATCGCCGTTGCGCGCGAGCCACTCCCACTCCTCGTCGGTGAGCAGCCGCTTGTGGGCGAACGAGCAGTACGCGCTCGCCTCCTCCCAGACGACGCAGTTGATCGGGTGCAGCGCGCGCCCCGCGCGCCCGTAGTTGCAGGCCTGCGACCCCTTGGCCGCGTCGGACGACCAGGTGCCCGGCCGCGCGCACGCGTTGGCGGCGATGCACGCCGAGTAGTCCGAGACGGTGACCTCGTTCACGTCGACGCAGAAGGCAGCGACGTTCATCGGCCGCTTGGTCTCTTCGAGCGGGAAGGTGCCCGCCGGGATCGCGACCATCCCGTCGGGACACCTCGAGGCCGGCGACGCCGCGGCGCCCGATCTCGCGGGGGCGGGCCTCGCGGACGGAAACGGCTTCGGCGCCTCGACGCAGCTCGAGATCCCCTTCGCGTTCGTCGATTCGACCTTGCCCGCGGGGCAGTCGCAGCGCTTCTGGGCGAGGTTCGGCTTGCCGTCGCCGCACGCGTAGCCCGTGGCGGCCGGCGCCTCGGGGGCGATCAAGGCGACCGCAAGGGCGAGCGCCGCGAGGGGCGCGAGGCGCGGCGTGGGCGAGGGGGCGGGGGCCATGCGCGTGAGACGGAAGGGAGCGCTTCCCGTTAGCACGACGCGAACGTGACGCGCCGCGCTACGATTCGCAGGCAGGGGCGTCTCACGGCGTTTGGGGCGGGCGGAAGGCGGACGGTCGAATCGTGCGCCAAGTACTGCCGCGTCGCCGTAGAGTTTGTCCCGCGTCGCGATCCGCGCCGCGTCACGGAGAATTGACGGTGGAACCAACTCGCCAACCTCTGCGCCTCGCGCGCCTCGTGCTGCTCGCCCTCTCCTTGCTCTTCGCCCTGCCCTCGCTCGGCTGCTCGCTGATCGTGGACTTCGACGCTTCGAAGATCCCGAGCGACGCGGCCCCGATCCTCGACGCGCAGGACGGCGCCGACGCGCAAGACGCCGCCGACGCCACGGACGCCGCCGACACCGCCGACACGCTTCCCCCGGCGGTGCTGTCGGTCTCGCCGACCCCGGCCGATTTCGGCTCCGTGGCGATCGCGAGCACCGTCGATCTGACCCTGACGGTCAGCAACACGGCGGGCGCGGCGACCAGCGGCGCGGTCAGCGTCACGCTCGCCGGCGCCGACGCCGCGCAGTTCGCGCTCGGCACCACGGGCACCTGCGTCTCGGGCACCACGACGCTCGCCGCGGGGCAGACCTGCACCGTCATCGTGACCTTCAAGCCGACGACCGCCGGCGCCAAGTCGGCGTCGCTGCAGATCACTGCCGATCCGGGCGGCACCGCGACCGCCGCGCTCTCGGGCACCGGCCTCGCGGCGCCGGCCCTCGCGATCTCGCCGACGACCAGCGATTTCGGCTCGGTCGTCGTCGGATCGAGCAGCGCCGACACGACCTTCACCGTCAGCAACGCCGCCGGCAACGCCGACACGGGCGCCGTCTCGATCGCGCTCTCGGGCACCGACGCGGCCCTCTTCGTCAAGGGCGTCGACAACTGCTCGACCAAGATCCTCCACGGCGGCGACAGCTGCACCGTGACCGTCCACCTGAGCCCCACGGCGAGCACGGCGATCGGCGCGAAGTCGGCGACGATCACCGCGAGCGCGACCCCCGGCGGCTCGGCGGCGGCGACGCTCACCGGCACCGTGATCGGGGCGGCAGCGCTCTCGATCTCGCCGACGCCGAAGGACTTCGGCGGGGTCAACTTGAACGCGAGCAACACCCAGACGTTCACCGTGACCAACGCCACGGGCGCGGCGGCGACCAGCGCGATCAGCTTCGCGCTCTCCGGCACCGACGCTGCCTCCTTCGCGATCGCGACCACCGGCAGCTGCCAGTCGGGCACGACGACCCTGGCGGGCGGCGGGAGCTGCACGATCGACGTCACCTTCACGCCGACGACCGCGGGCTCGAAGTCCGCGACCCTCGGCGTCACCGCGACGACCGGCGGCACGGCCAGCGCCGCGCTGACCGGCACCGGGCTCGGGGCGGCCGCAGTCGCGATCGCGCCGTCGCCGAAGGACTTCGGCAGCGTCGCGATCGGCAACAGCAGCACCGACGTCACGTTCACCGTCTCGAACGCGGCGGGGAACGCGCCGACCGGCACCCTCGCGGTATCGCTGACGGGGACCGACGCGAGCCAGTTCGCCATCACGAGCTCGGGCACGACGTGCGCCTCGGGCACGACGACGCTCGCCGGCGGCGCGAGCTGCGTCGTGAAGCTGCACTTCTCGCCGACGACGACCGGCGCGAAATCGGCGGCCCTCTCGGTATCGGCGACGCCCGGCGGCAGCGCCAGCGCGGCGCTCACCGGCACCGGCATCCCCGCGGCGCTGCTGACCATCAGCCCGACGCCGCAGGACTTCGGCAGCATTCTCGCCGGCGCGACCACCGCGAACACGACGTTCACGGTCGCGAACGCGGCTGGGGCCGCGACCACCGGCACGCTCGCGATCTCGCTCACGGGCACCGACGCGGCCGAGTTCACGATCGCCAGCGGCGGCACCTGCACCTCGACGACGAAGCTCGCGGGCGGCGCGAACTGCACGGTCCTCGTCGCGTTCACGCCGGGCAGCGGCGCCACGGCGGGCGGCAAGTCCGCGCAGCTGCAGGCCGTCGCCGCGCCGGGCGGCACCGCGACCGCGTCGCTCTCGGGCACCGTGCTGTCGCCCGCGGCCCTCACGATCGCGCCGACGACCAACGCGTACGGCGGCGTGGTCGTGGGCTCGAGCAGCGCACCCTTCACGTTCACCGTCTCGAACGCTACGGGGAACGCCACCACCGGCGCGCTCGGCATCAGCCTCGCCGGCACCAACGCCACTGACTTCAGCATCACCGGGGGCACTTGCACCTCGAGCACGACCCTCGCGGGCGGCACGAGCTGCACCGTCCTGGTGACGTTCTCGCCGGCGAGCGCCACGGCGCTGGGCACCAAGGGCGCGACGCTCACCGTCACGGCCTCCCCGGGCGGCTCGGCCAGCGCGTCGCTCAGCGGCACGGCGCTCGCGCCGGCGGCGCTGTCGATCTTGCCGACGACGTGGGACTTCGGCAGCTTCCTCGCCGGCGTCTCGAGCTCGACTCAGACCTTCACGGTCTCGAACGCCGCCGGGGCCCAGGCGACGAGCGCGATCGCCGTCTCGCTCGGCGGCACGAACTCGGGCCTGTTCACGATCGTCACCGACGCCTGCACCGGCCAGACGCTCGCGGGCGGCGCGAGCTGCAGCGTCACCGCGATGTTCACGCCGGGCGCGGCGGCCACCGCCGGCGCCAAGAGCGCGAACCTCCAGGCCTCGGCCACGACCGGCGGCAACGCGAGCGCGACGCTCACCGGCACCGTGCTCAACCCGGCGCAGCTCACGATCACGCCGACGTCGTACGACTTCGGCGGCTTCCTCCCGCCGGCCTCCAGCGCGCCTGTGGCCTTCACCGTCTCGAACGCCGCAGGGAACGCGACGACGAGCGCCATCGCGGCGGCCACCGTGAGCGGCACCGACGCGTCGCTGTTCACGATCGGCACCGACAACTGCGCCGGCACCTCGCTCGCGGGGGGCACGAGCTGCACGATCTCGGTGACGTTCAACACCGCCAGCGCGACCGCAGGCGCCAAGAGGGCGTCGCTGGGCGTCAGCGCCACGACCGGCGGCGGCGCCTCGGCGGCCCTGAGCGGCACGGTGCTGGCCGTCGCGAACCTCTCGCTCACGGGCACGCCGACCGACTTCGGCACCGTCGCGGCAGGCGCGCTCGGGCCGTTGGAGACGTACACCGTCACCAACGCAGCCGGCAGCGCGACCAGCGGCACGCTCTCGTTCTCGCTGACGGGGACGGACGCGACGCAGTTCACGATCGTGACCGGCGCCAGCGGCGGCACCTGCACCGCGGGCACGACCCTGGCCGGCGGCGCCAGCTGCACGATCGTCGTGCAGTTCACCCCCGGCAACAGCGCGTCGGCGGGCGTCAAGTCGACGACGCTCTCCGTCTCGGCGAGCCCCGGCGGCAACCCGACCCTCGCGCTCACCGGCACCGTCTCGGGGCTCGCGATGGCGCCGATGAGCTGGGACTTCGGCCCGGTCGTCAGCCCCGCGACGGGGTCGCACACGTTCACCGTGACCAACTACACGGCGAGCACGACGGCGACGCTCACCCCGTCGCTCGCGGGCTCGGGGCAGTTCACGATCGCGAGCACGACGTGCTCGACGACGCTCGCGAGCCTGGCGACCTGCACGGTCGACGTGACGTTCGCGCCGACCTCCGCCTCGGGCCTCCAGTCGACGACGCTCACGGTCACCGACGGCACCTTGACGGCGACCTCCGCGCTGACCGGCACGGGCGGCTGAGCCTCGCGCTCACGGCGTGCGCCCCGACGTCCGCGCGGCGTCGGGGCGCGCCTATTTTTGTGGGCGCGCGCGCTCAGCGACCGGCGCTGCGGTGCGTGCGGAAGACGACGTCCCAGAGCGGCGAGCTGATGCCGAAGAAGGCGTCGTGATCCTGGAAGTGGTGGCGCAGGTGGTAGGTGCGCAGCCACTTGCCGAGGCGGAAGGTCGGCTTCGCGTGGTGCACGTAGTAGTGCACCCAGTCGTAGGCGACGTAGCCGACCATGGTGCCGGCGAGCATCGGGGCGTAGCGCGCCGACCCGAGCAGCGCCCAGTATGCGAGCGCGAAGAGCGCGGCGAGCGGCCAGCTGATCATCGGCGGCATCACGAGCCGCAGCGGATCGTTCGGGTACTCGTGGTGGTAGCCGTGCGCGATGAAGGCGGCGAAGCGCGCGCGGCGATGGCGCATCGCGCGGTGGATGAGGCCGTGGAAGACGACGCGGTGCAGGCCGTACTCGAAGAGCGAGAAGACGAGCACGCCTGCGCCGAAGAGCGCCGCGGTCGAAACGGCGCCGAGGCGCGCGGGGGAGGTCGCGAGCGCCCAGATCACGTACGGGAAGAACCAGACGCCGGGCGTGATCGGGTGCGCGCGGCTCATCAGCTCGAGCACGCCGCTCTCGAACACGCGGATGGCGCGCGGGCGCGTGCCGCGCAGGGCGGCCTCGCGGCGCGCGTCGAGCCAGCCCCCCTCGTACGCCGCTTCCAGGAACTCGTTCGTGTAGCGAATCATCATCTTCCCTCGGCCGCCCCGCCCGCTGCTCTACGACGAGGTCGCGCCGGCGACATCGCCCCGCCGACGCGACCCGGTCATGGAGGGCCCTCCGCCACCTCGATGCGTACGGGCGGCGAAACGTTTCCGTTGCCCACGCGCGCCGCCTTCACGCGACCATGCGAACATGCGTAGAGCCGGTCTCCGGTCGCGGGCCGCGCCGCTCGTGCTCTTCGCGGCGCTGTCGGCCGAAGGGTGCAAGTCGAGTTCGACCGAGGCGCAGGCCCCCGTCGTGCCGTGCTCGTCGACGGCCCCTTTCGAGGCGATGGAGGCGTTCGCGGCGTCCGACGTCGCGCTGAGCGTCGAGACGGGGGGCGACCCCGGGCTCGAGATCGTCCGCGCGGACGTGGGCGCCTACCTGTCGAAGATGTGGGGCGCGAGCCTGACGGCCGCCGCGACGGCGCCGGCGATGGACAAGCCCCTCACCATCTGGATCTCGACGAGCGACGCCGCCCGCGCCAAGGCCAACGTGACGCTCAGCGACGGCTACGCGATCGAGCGCGTCGGCGCCGGCAGCGGCGCGGTCGTGATCGTCACGGCCAACGACGCGCACAACCTCGCGTTCGGCGCGTACCTACCGGGCGGTGCTCGACAAGGCGCGGGGCGACGACGCCGAGCCCGACTACCGCGCCGCCACCGACGCCAGCGCCGCCGCGCAGCTCGTCGTCGCGAGGCGCGCGTCGGGCTACCGCTTCCCGCTCGCGCGGCTCACCGGCGACTACGACAACGAGACCAGCTACCCCTTCGGCTACCTGCGCGCGGCCCAGACGCTCTGCTACTGGTCGCGCAACGAGCAGCAGGTGCGCTACCTGCTGGACCAGGGGAGCGCGATCAGCTTCCTCGAGCTGCCGAGCTGCCAAGACTGAGCGCGCGCGCTCAGCCCGCGTTCGACGTCCGCGCCCCGCGGAGCACGAGATCGACGTCGCCGCCCGGGTCGCGACGCGGCACCGACTCCTTGGCCGGCGAGGCGGCGGGGGCGATCGAGCGCGGGCGACCGAGCACGCCGCGGCCCAACGCGAGGCCGATCGCCACCACCGGGGCGAGCTGCATGACGTGGTACAGCAGCGCGAAGGCGGTCGCGCGCTCGGTCGAGACGCCCGCGACGCCGAGCGCGACGATCGCCCCGAGCTCGAGGGTGCCGGCGTTGGCTGGCGTCGCCGGCACCAGAATCGCGACGTTCACGCCGAGCAGCACGAGCGCGCACGTCGCGAAGGAGCCCCCGAGGCCGAGCGACCGCGAGACGAGCGCGATGGCGCCGAGATCGGCGAGCCACGCGAGCGCGTTCGGCACCAGCGCGAGGAGCATCGCGCCCGCCATCCCCTCCGGCATCTTCATCCACGCGCGCACGCGCGCCGAGCGATGCACCGCGACGGCGGCGACGATCACGAACAGCGGGGCGAGCGACAGCGCGCGCAGGGCCGAGAGCGCGGGCTTCGGGAGCGAGGGGAGCAGCCACGGCAGGGGCGCGACGATGAGCAGCAGCGCCAGGAAGTCCGAGACCTTCTCCCAGCCGACGATCGCCCCGGTGGTGCGCATCGAGACGCCGTGGCGCTTGAACATCCACAGGCGCGCGAAGTCGCCGGCGCGCGCAGGCGCGATGGCCGACGCGGCGGCGGCGACGATCGTGTAGCGGAAGACCCGAGGCCACGGCACGCGCGCGACGGGCGCGACCATCGTGCCCCAGAAGAGGGTCTTGCCGACCTGCATCGCGAGGCTGGCGACCGAGGCGAGCGCGAGCAGCGCGAGGTTCGCCGACGCGAGCGCCCTCGCGACGCCGGCGCCGTCGACCCTGCGCGCCGTCCACACGACGCACCCGATCACCAGGGCCACGCCGAGCCAGCGGACGATCGGCCGCCAGGTCCGCCCTCGCGTCGACGGCAGGTCGTCGTGCTCCGAAGACCTGCCCTCTGCACGGGCCATGACGCTCGACCTCCTATCCCATCGATGCGCGCCCGGCGGGCGGCGTCGCCCAGGCGCTCCCTGCTGTGCGCGACACCGCCGCGCTTCGCCGGCCGAGCGCGACGGCGTAGACCTCACGAACGCGCGGGGCGACGAGGCGCCAGTCGTACGCGAGCGCGGCGCGCACGTTCCTCGCCCCCATCGCCGCGCGGGCGGGCGCGTCGGCGATCAGCGTCGCGATCGCTGCCGCGAGGGCGCCGGGGTCGTTCGGCGGCACGAGGCGCGCGCCGTCCGCGGGCACCACCTCGCGGTAGCCCTCGATGTCCGTGCACACCACCGGCAGGCCGCTCGCCATCGCCTCGAGCAGCACCATGCCGAACGACTCTTGCCCCCGCGACGGGGCCACCAAGAGATCGGCCTGTCGATGGAGCGCGACGAGGGCGGCGAGCGACACGCTGCCGTGCACGCTCATCCCTTCGATGTGCGGCAGCGCGGGCCCCTCGCCCACGACGTCGAGCGTCAGCGCGCGCCCCGCGGCGCGCAGCCGCTGGTAGGCGTCGAGCAGATCCGACCACCCCTTGCGCGGGTCGGTGCGCTTGCCGACGAACAAGAGGCGCACGGGCCGCGGCGGACGGGGCGCCCGCCGCGGCGAGAAGACGTCGGTGTCGACGCCGTTGCCGATGATGGTGATCGGGCGCTTCCACGCGAGGCCCGCGTAGCGCGCGGCGGCCTGCGACACCGCGATCGCCGCGGCGTGGAGCGGATGGACCGTGGCGCCCCAGAGGCGCTGGCCGAGTCGCAGCTGCAACGGCGGGCGCTCGGCGTTCGCGTGGAAGGTCACGACCTTCGGCACGCCCGGGCTGAACCACGTCGCGAAGTAGGTGAGCGCCGGCACGAGCGGCTCGTGGAGGTGCAGGAGATCGAAGCGCCCGTCGACGAGCGCGCGCCGCACCGCGGAGGGCCGGATCAACAGCGCCATGCGGTTGTCGCCGCCGTTGGAGACGACGTTGACCACGCCCGCGAAGCCGACGACGCCAGGGCGATCGATGGGCCGGGACGCCGGCCCGAGCAGCGTGACCTCGTCGCCCAGCGCGCGCAGGGCGTCGGCGAGTCGGTAGGCGTGGTGCTTCACGCCGCCCGCGGCGCAGAGGTCGTAGGGGACGACCATCCCTATTCGAAGCGCGCGGCGATCGGGCGAGTTCATCGGCTCCTCCTTCGGCTCAGGCACGGCTCGGCTGCGAGGCGCGCGCCTCGGTGGCCCCGAGCGGCCGTCGCGCACGCAGGCGCGCCGCGGCGTCGACGAGCGACGGGGCGAAGAGCAGCGCGGTGGAGATGCAGGTGAGCTCGCCGATCATCGCGGAGAGGCCGAAGCTGTGGATGCCTCGGTTGGCCGAGAACAGCAGCGAGGCGTAGCCGACCACGGTCGTGTAGCTGCACAAGAGCACCACGCCGCCGGTGCGCCGCAGCGCGTAGCGCCCCGCCCTCGCGCCGCCGCGCTGGCGCGCGCGCGAGGTGACGTTCGCCGCGTAGTCGATGCCGATGCCGATGGTGATGGGCAGCGCGATGAAGTCGAGGAAGTTGACCTTGAGGCCGATCGCCCACGCCGCGCTCAACAGCCCCAGCGTGCCGAGCAGCCCGCACGCCGCCGTCACCAGCGCGTAGCGACCGAAGCCGAGCACCACGAACACCATCACCAGCGAGCCGACGGCCGACAGCGCCGTCGCGCGCGGGCCGTCGCGCGCCATCGACTCGAGCATGTCGGCGAAGACGAAGGCGCTGCCGCCGACGAGCACCCCGTCGCCCAGGTTCATCGCGCGCACCGTGCGCGCGAAGTGCTCGAGGCTCTTGACGCTCCAGCCGTCGACCGCGAGGCCGTTGTTCGCGAGCACCACGCGGCCGCGCGTCCCGTCGCGCTCGGTGAACGGCCAGGCGAGCTCCGACGGCACGTCCGCGTCGCCGATCGCCCGCAAATCGTCGGGCGGACGCACCTCGAGCAGCGTGCGGCGATTGGCCTCGCCGGCGCGCGGCAGCAGCGTGCGATCGATCTTGGCGCGCAGCTCCGCGAGCAGCGCGAGCTTGTCGGCCTGCTCCTTCGGCAGCAGGTCGTCGAGCACGTGGATCCGGTTGAAGAGGTGCTCGCCGTCGGGCTTGCCGCGATCGAAGGCGCGCAGCCGCTCGGCGATCGCTGGCGCCTGCTGCCGCGTCGGCGCCGCGATCGCGAAGCCGCCCGTGATCCCGTACCCGAAGGCGCGATCGAACTTCGCCATCCACACCGCGGCGACGTCGAGCTCGGGGGTCTTCGAGCGCAGGTTCTTGAGGTCGTCCTCGAGCGGGTCGTGCGTGAGGAAGCGCGCCGAGAGCCCGCCGACGAGCACGAGCACGAGGAGCGCGATCCCCGCCACCGGCCACGGGCTGCGACGCGGCGAGAGCGCCGCGAGCCAGCGGCCGAGCGCCACCTCGCGTCGGACGCGCACCCGCGCGTCGAAGACCGAGAGCAGCGCCGGCAACACGGTGAAGGTCGCGATCCAGCAGAGGAGCATGCCGACGCCGCCGATCACGCCGAAGTGGCGGAATCCCCGGAAGGTCGTGGTCGCGAGCGAGCCGTACGCGACGGCCGCGGCGGCGGCGGCCGCGATCGTCCCCGGCGCCGTGCCCGCCATCGCGCGGCCGATCGCCTCGACGCCCCCGCGCCCCGCGCGCTTCTCCTCGAGCCAGCGAGCGAGCAGCAGCAGGCCGAAGTTCACGCCGTTGCCGACCACGATCGACGAGAGGAACGCGCTCGCGAGGTTGAGCTCGCCGATCGCGAGCTTGGTGAAGCCGAAGGTCGACAGCGCGCCGACGGCGAGCGCCAACGAGAGCGCCAAGACGCCGCGCAAGGTCCGGTAGAAGAGGGCGAGCGCGCCGACGACCAGCGCGACGGTGAAGCTCGTCGACAAGACCATCCCGCGCAGCAGCGTGAGGTTCTCGGCGCGGGCGCTGATCGCGTCGCCGGTCATCCCGAGCGAGGGGCCTGGGACCTCGCGGCGGACCTCCGCCAGGATCGCCTCGAGCGCCGCGATGAGCTCGCCGGCGCGGGCGGTGTCGGCGTCGGCGAAGCGCGCGCGCACCAAGACGAGCTGGAGCCGTCCGTCCTTGGAGATCATCTCCGAGGGCTCGCTCGTGGCCCTCTTCGCCGCATCGAGGCGCGCGCGCAGCTTGTCGAGCCCCCCGCCGTCGCCGTCGTCGAGGCTCGCGCCGACGATCTGCTCGTCGATCGCGTCGCGCGCCGCCTCGAGATCGGCCTTGTCGATGAAGAGGAAGCGGTTGCGCCAGACGAACTGGCGCGCGGTGCTCTCGTCGACCACGACGCCGCCCACCAGCTGCTTCGGCAACGCCTCGAGGCGGGGGCGCAGCGCAGAGAACGCGGCGCGACGCGCCGCCGGGTCGGCCGACTCGATGCCGATCATGAAGGTCGAGGGGACCTGGACGCGCGCGTCGAGCGCGTGGAGCTGCCGGACCGAGGGGGCGTCCGGCGGCAGCAGGTCGGCGAAATCGCTGTGGAGCGGCAGCCGGCTCGCGAGCCAGGCGGACGCGACGGCCAGCGCGAGCGAGACCGACAGCACGGCGCGACGGTGCGCCACGAGCCAGCCCGCGATCGCCAGGAACCTGCGCAGCGAGCGGCCGGCGCGCTCGTCGCCGCGCGCGTCGGGGTCCTCGCGCCGGCGAGGGCGGCGCCTTCGCTCGAGGTGCATGCCTGCTCTGCGATGCACGACGCGACACGCGCTGCTCGGCGCGAGCCGATCGACTACCCTCGTGCGCATGAGCCCGGCTCGGTGGACACGGAGGCTCGTCGGCGATCGCCCGCGCGCGCTCCTGCCGCTCGCGCTGCCGACGCTGCTCGGCCTCGCGCTCGATCTCGCGCTGCGCGGGCGAATGATCGCGGGCTTCGCGCCGCAAGGCATGGCGATCTACGCGAGCTCGCTGCTGGTGAGCGCCGCCTTCTGGATGCTGCCGCTCTGGATCGGCGCGCGGCTGCTCCGACGCCGACGCGCGAGCGCCGCGCGCGTCGGGGCGATCTCCGCGTCGGGGTTCTTCGCGCTCTGGGTGCTCCCCTTCGCGACCTTCTGCTACGGCGGCCAGGCGCTCTACCACCGCGTGTTTCACGCCTACATGGGGCGGGACACCGTGCGGCTCGGCATCGCGCTGCGCGGCACGGTCGCCGATTGGTTCGGCGCGTGGGGGGGGCCGTGGCTGTTCGCCGGAATGGTCGTCTCCGGGGCGATGGTGACCGCCGGGCTCTACGCGGCGGCGCGCGCCGCGTCGCCGGCGCTCGACGGACCGATCCCGCTGGTGCCCGCCGCCGCGTTCGTGGCCGCGCTCGCGGTCTTCTGGACCGACAACGTCGACAGCCGCTTTCTGCAGGCCGCGACGCCCGACGCGTGCTTCGTGCACGGCGTGATGCACGCGCTACGCGTGAGCGTGACGGGCAAGGGGAGCCTCCACCAAGGGGTCTCGGTGCGCGCCCCCGCGCCGCTGCCGAAGCTCGCCGCCACGCGGGCCGACGCGCCCGACGTGCTCTTGATCTTGACCGAGAGCGTGCGCGCCGACGCGCTGTGCTCCGCCCCGCCGCCGGCCTGCCGGGCCCCGTTCCTCGACGAGGTCGCCGCCGATCGGCTGCCGCTCGGGCGCCTCACGATGCAGGCGCCCAACACCTTCAGCGCGTGCGTGATGCTCTTCACGGGGCTGCCGCCCACGGCCGATTTCCACACGATGCACGCGGCGCCCGTGCTCTGGGAGCTCGCGCACGCAGTCGGCCGACAGACCGCGTACGTGACCTCGCAGAACCCGAACTACGAGGACTTCGGCGCGTTCTTCCGCAACGCGGGGATCGACCTGCTGCGCACGGCGACGGAGCTCGGCGGGATGGCGCAGGAGCAGCTCGGCGCGCCCGACGAGCGCGCGATCGACGAGCTGCGCCGGTTCTTGGGGGCGCTGCCCCCGACGACGCCGTACTTCGCGGTGCTGCACCTGTCGAACACGCACGCGCCCTACCGCACCGACCCGGGGCTCGAGCCGTTCGTGCCGGAGTCGACCGATCCGCTCGGCGAGGTGCAGCCGTTCGAGAACCACTATCGCAACGCCGTGCGGCTGCAGGAGCGCGCGATCGCCGGGCTGCTGCGCGAGCTGCGCGCCTCGCCGCGCTGGGACGACACCGTCGTGGTCGTGCTCTCGGATCACGGCGAGCAGTTCCGCGAGCACGGCGGGCTCTATCACAACCACTCGCTGTTCGAGGAGGAGCTGCGCGTGCCGGGCTTCGTGGTGGCGGGCCCGCGGGCGCTGAGCGCGGAGCAGCGCGCGGCCCTCGCCGCGCTCGGCCGGCGCCGCACGTACACTGCCGACGTGCACGAGACGCTCGTCGACCTGCTCGGCCTCGAGGAGGCCCGCGGGGCGCTCCCGTACGCCGCGCTCGTGAAGGGGCGCTCGCTCCTGCGCGCGCAGGGTTGGACGGAGCCGACCGCCTTGCTCGCGACGTCGACGAGCGTGTGGGAGCCGGACGACGCGCGCTACGGCGCCATGCGCGGGGATCGAGTCGTCATCGGCTCCCCTACGTCCGGCTTCGGCTGCTACGACCTCACGCGCGATCCGCTGGAGCTGACGCCGCTCGACGCGGCCGCGTGCGGCGAGCTCGCCGACGAGGCGCACCGGGCGTTCGGGGACTTGGTGCCGTCGCCCTGAGCGCGAAGATCGATCGGCAGGCGATCGCCCCCGCGCGCGACGTGCTCGCAGGCGGCGGCGAGGCGCCGCGCCGTGCTGGGCTTGTCGCGCACGCGCGCTGACCGCGCCGCGCGCAACGCTTCTGGCGTGCGGAGTGGCACTCGCTCTGCACTGAGCGTTCGCACCGGACGCGCGTGTCGGTCCGCGAGGAGGCAACATGCAGCGCATTCATGTCGCAGCGTTCGCGTGGTTGGTGGCGGCGATGGGCTGCGGATCGAGCGAGGTCGGCACCGCGAACGAGGCCACGAGCTCGAGCGAGCTCGCCGCGCGCGCGTTCAGCGGCGCCATCTTCACGACCTACGCCACCGGCTCGGTCGTCAACGCGAACATCTACGACGACTGCACCGAGGTGTACTTGAACGGAGGCCCGGCCGGCGGCGGCCCGGGGCTGCCGGAGGGCGACTACTATTTCATGGTGACGAGCCCCTCGTCGGGCCCCCCCTCGGTGCAGCTCTCGCAGGACGACCTCGGGCTTCGCAAGGTTCACGTCGGCAGCAGCGGGAAGATTGACGCCTACGCGCCGTCGCCGGGCAGCGGGCTTCACGGCTCGCAGCTTCAGCCCGACGGCAGCGTCCGCGTGCAGCTCTGGCCCTTCGACGAGACGCCGAATCCCGGAAATGAGTACAAGGCGTGGCTGACCCCGGTCTCCGCGTACACGCCGGGCGAGGGGACCCACGGGTTTCTGCCGCGCTGGTCGAAGACCGACAACTTCAAGTGCGTCTGGAAGCTCCCTGTACCTCCGTGCGACCAGTACCCGAGTTGCACGCCCACCGACGCGGGCGCCCCGGCCGACTCGGGGATCGATACGGGCGTCGGCGTCGACTCCGGCCCGCCCGAGATTGGCATTCAGATCATCCCCATCTGGTGGACGTAGGGGCGCGGGGGGGGGCGCGGGGGGGGCGCGGTTCGCAGGCGCGCCGACCGGCGCCGCGAGCGCTGCAGGGCACGGCATGGCCGTTCATGTAGGCGCGGCTCGCACGGACTCTCACGAGAGCGTGATTAGGGAAGTGTCTGGCGCGCCCCCTGTCGCGGCACTAACCCTCGGGACGCGCCCGTGCGCCCGAACCCGAGGTCGACCTTGCACCCCCTCTTCCGCCGCTCGCTCCTCGCCGTCGCGCTCGTGCTCGCCGCAGCAAGCTGTTCGAAGGCGTCGGACGGCGACGACGAAGATCGCCCGCGCAAGCGCTCGAGCTCCTCGCAGAAGGGGCTCCTCGAGCAGGATTCGAAGCAAGCGCTCGTCGAAGACCAAGACTTCGGGACCATCGGCTGGAGCTTCGAGGCCGACGGCGTCGTGAAGGCCGACGTGCGCGATCCGAGCGGCGCGCCGATCAAGGACGGGGTGAGCGGCGAGCTCAAGGTCGGCCCCGCCGGCAAGCCGACGACGGTGCCGCTCAAGCCGATCGAGGGGACGGCGATCTACGGCGCCTCGGTGCCTTCGTTCTCCGCAGACCTGACGCCGGTCACGTACGTCGTGCGTGTGAAGGGCAAGCCCTACACCGGCACGATCCACGTCCCCGCCGGCGGCACGAACGTCATGTTCGCGAGCCCGCCGAGCGTGATGGTCGCCGCGGATGCGAAGGGGCCGCACGGCGGCGTCATCCAGGCGGTCGGAGACGATCGGGTCGAGCTCGTGTCGGACGACTCGACGGGCGAGGTGCGCGCCTACGTGCTCGACGGCGATCTGCGGCCGATCCCCGTCGGCGATCGCAGGGTCACGATCGGCGTCGTCGCCGACGCGCCCGACACCGTCGTGCTCGTGCCGGCGCCCGACCGGACCTACCTCTCCGCGCGCTGGCGCGTGCGCGCGGACCCTTCGCGCGTGACGGTCTGCGTGCGCCGCGGCCCTGCGGTGCGCGTCGCGATCGTCGGCTGGCGCCCGGGCGTGCACCTGCTCGTCGGGGTGCGCGCGCCGATCTGGCACGTGCGCATCCACACGGGCTGGGGCCCGCCGGCGTTCTGGGTGCACGGCGACGATTGGGACGACGACGACGACGAAGGGCACATCGAGATCGGCGGCCGCGGCCACTGGCGCGGGCGCGGCTGGCACCGCGGACACCGCTGAGCCCGGGCAGCCGAGTCGGGTCTCCGAATCAACGCGCGCAGCGCAAGCCCAGGGTCGCGTCGGCGAGCTCCTCGGCGTGGGCGCGGGGGTCCTTCGGCTCGTCGGCGACCTTCTGCACGCCGCTCGCGAAGGCGCTCTTCGCGTCGGCGATCGAGAGATCGATCGAGGCGCCGCGCGCGGTCGCGAGGCCGCCGCTCTCGGGGCCGATCCACTCGGAGACGTTGCCGAACAGATCGAAGATGCCGTCCTTGGTGCAGTCGGCGGGCGAGGTCGCGACGTCGACCGCGAGCGCGCCCTCGCCGCGCGCCACGGCGATCTGCGCGACGCGCGAGGGGGGATACGCGCTCCCCCACGGGAATCGCTCGGCGCCACCGACGGCGCGCTCGAAGTCGGCGCTGATGGGGAGCCGCGCGCCGATCGTCTTGCAGAAGCGCTCCGCGCGCGCGAACGAGACCCACGTGACGGGCCGGCGCGCGGTCGCCTCGTCGACGGGCTCGCCGGACCAATCGTGGAGCGGGCGCGCCGACGGACGCTCCTTCTCGGGGAGCGCCGCGACGTACGCGGCGAACTGCTCGCGCGTGACCTCCGTGCGCTGGAGCGAGACGTCGCCGATCGCGACGAACGGGTTGGCGTGCTCGATCGTGGCGCGCAGCTCGGCGAGCGGATCGTTCTCTTCGACGTGCGGGTGCGTGCTCGAGCTCGCGACGCGCACCGACAGCGGCTGCGCGTGCGGAGCGCCGACGCCACCTTGGCCGCCGCGCATGCGCCTGAGCCCGATGGCCGCGAGCGCGACGAGCACGACGACGCCCGCGAGGGTGCGCTTCGG